>JAFYIC010000123.1 GCA_017538845.1 Bacillota bacterium
CTGCTGACCGTCTCTTACTACTGTTTCCATTATCTTTATTTTCTTTGCCATGATGAACGATCCTCCTTAATGATCATGCACCGATTATTGTCATAAATGTTTGCTGCCGGTGATCAGCCTCCGGGTATCATATATATACCCGTTTTCAGCGGTCATACATTGAATATTGCCATAAATACTCCAGCTGCGACCGCTGTTCCGATTACACCTGCCACGTTAGGTCCCATGGCGTGCATAAGCAGGAAGTTCGTAGGATCTGCTTCCGCGCCGACCTTCTGCGATACTCTCGCTGCCATCGGTACGGCGGATACGCCTGCAGAGCCGATGAGCGGATTGATCTTTCCTCCGGAAAGTTTGCACATGAGCTTGCCGAAAAGCACGCCGGCCGCTGTTCCGAAAGCGAAGGCTATAAGACCGAGAACAACGATCTTGATAGTGGTCATCTTCAGGAAAGCTTCCGCAGTAGTGGTGGCTCCTACAGAAGTACCGAGCAGGATAACTACTATATACATGAGGGCGTTGGACGCTGTCTCCTGCAGCTGTCTTACCACGCCGCTCTCACGGAACAGGTTTCCGAGCATCAGCATTCCTACCAGAGGCGCTGTTGACGGAAGTATCGTACATACGACGATGGTTACGATTATCGGGAAGAGTATCCTTTCTTTCTTGGATACTTCTCTCAGCTGTTCCATCTTGATCTTACGTTCTTTTTCTGTTGTGAAGAGCTTCATTATCGGCGGCTGGATTATCGGTACCAGGGACATATATGAATATGCCGCCACCGCTATAGGTCCCAGAAGTTCTACCTGACCCAGCTTCGACGCCAGGAATATGGAAGTAGGTCCGTCTGCTCCTCCGATGATGCCAATGGCCGCTGCCTGTTCAGGATTGAAGCCTATGAGCATCGCAAGGAAGAACGCTCCGAATACTCCGAACTGCGCCGCCGCTCCCAGAAGGAAACTCTTCGGGTTAGCGATCAGCGGGCCGAAGTCCGTCAGCGCTCCGACTCCGAGGAATATCAGAGACGGTAGTATGGCCCATTCATCCAGCTTGAAGAAATAATTGAGCAATCCGCCCTCTTCTATTATCGACGGAAAAAGGTTCACCAGAAGCATACCGAACGATATAGGAAGAAGAAGCAGAGGCTCATAGCCTTTGGCGATCGCCAGATACATCAGCACGAGCGCGACTGCGACCATGATGACGTTACCGATCGTCAGGCTGAAAAATGCCGTCTGATGGGCAAGGTTCGTTAAGGTTTCTGCCATGTCTGCCTCCTATGATACGTATGCAACAGTCTGACCTGACTCTGTACTGTCTCCTTCTGATACGATTATCTGGCTGACCGTACCATCGACAGGCGCAACCACCGGGATCTCCATCTTCATCGCTTCAAGGATGAGGATAGTATCGCCTGTGCTTACCTGGTCGCCCTCGCTTGCAACTATCTTCCACACTTTACCTGCTGTTCCGCAGATAACAGCCTCTCCGCTTCCTGCCGCTGCAGGAGCTGCCTTTGCTGCCGGAGCTGCCGCCGGTTTTGCCGCCGGGGCAGGTGCTGCTGCCGGTGCGGATGAAGCGCCGTCTTTTCTCTCTATTTCTACTTCGTATTCGTTACCGTTGATTCTTACTATATATGTTTCCATGTTGCCCTCCGTACATTTCTGACGATGTATTCATCAGTGCTGACATTCTGATCACTCATAAACTTCTGTATCGCTGCTGTCACGATCGCCGCCTCAAGTTCGAAACCGCTGTCCGCAGGTTCCTCCAGCGCCGCCCTGTCGCCCGGAAGTTCAGGTGCCGCAGGCGCCGCCTCGAGTCTTTCCTTTCTGCAGACTATACCGAGTATCCATATCACGATGGAGATGATTATCAGTACGCAGAAAACCGTTCCCATTCCCAGCGCGGTATTAGTCAATGCGACTTTTGCTATTTCACCAAGACTCATACGATCACCTACCTGCTGTTAATGAATGTCTGCAGCGCGCCTATGAGGTATTTTCTCGTCTCCTCCGGCGCGATCACCTTGTCCGCGAAACCGTGTCTCGCAAGAGCAAGGGCGCTTGACTGCTTGTTGCGATAATCCTGTTCGTTTTCTTTTGTATATTCACCGAAGATGACTTCAGTAGCCTGCTTCAGATTGACTATACTTACGTCGGCGCTGTCCCACATGAATACGTAGTCGGCGCTGAGGCCCTTTGCGTTCAGCAGACTGTATGCGCTGCCTACCACTGAGCCTGCGATTATATTGATCTTGGGAACTTCAGCATCCGCGAATGCTCTCAGCAGTTTGGCTGCCGCTCTCGGCAGATACTTCTCGTTCTCGGAAGTCGTCTGATATCCCTCGGTGTCTGTTATAGTGATCACCGGAAGGCCGAAGCTGTCGCAGAAATCAACCAGATTAGCTGCTTTGGCACATCCTTCAGAGGTTATCCTCTTCTCACCGTCTACTGCGCTGCAGCATACGGCTCCCACTGTCTGTCCGCAGAGTCTGATGAATCCTGTAGTCATATCCTGACCGAAATCAGGGCATGTCTCCATAAGGTATCCGTCATCTGATATTTCTGCCAGCATAGCCTTGCCGTCTCCCAGCATCGCTCGGATACCGTCGCAGGTCCTGTTAAGGTCTTCCTCTGCAACAGCGTCGATGTCAGGCGCGAAATCGCTGCTTGACGGGAGCATGTCAACAAGCCATCTTACGCGGGTCTGTATGTCGTCCCACTCATATGTGCCGTCATCAAAAGCGGATATATGCGGATTGTCGCCTATGGCGTTCTCCACTACGGACTGAGGGTTCACAAAGATGCTCCCCTTGTCTTTTTCGATAAATACAAAGTCTGCCAGTTCAGATGCGATGGACATTCCGCCGCCGCACTGTCCGATGACAACGTCGATCTGCGGTATGAAACCTGACGCGTATGACTTCACGCTGTAAAGGTTGGCAAACTGATTCAGGCCGTCAAGCCCTTCTTCGATCCTGAACCCCTGGCAGTCGATGAGCCCTATTACAGGAGCTTTTGCCTTGATCGCCTGCTCATAAAGATGAACGATCTTGCGTCCGTGCTGTTCGCCAAAGGTCCCGCCCATTACGTCAGCGTCCTGGGCATAAATAAATACGAGATTTCCGTCTATCGTACCATAGCCTGTCACGACTCCGTCCGACTCTGTGGCGGAATCTGTCTGATAGAACTCTGTGATCCTTGCTGATACGTGTTCACCCAGCTCCATAAAGCTGCCGGGATCCAGCAGATCGACCACTTTTGATCTCGCAATAGTCTTTTCATCACGTGGGTTGATTTGCATAATTTCCTCCTTGCAGTTTAACGATTAATTCTAACATATTAAAATGCAACTGTGCAAGTATATTTTTTGCTAATTATGTATTTTTATACATTTATTCGGCCTTTTGTGAATGTATATGCAGATATGTATCCAGCGCCGCTCTTTCGAGAAAACGGATATCCATTTCGAACTTGATGCTCCGTCTCTTTGACAGGGGCCACAGGCAGTTCATCTTATCTGCCGCAGTCAGTTCTTCCACTTCCTCGCCGGCCTGCCTGGCTCCGTCCACGGTGCCTATTACCGGATCCTGTTTTCCTTCAGGCACATAGATGATCCTTTTTTCATATCCGTATACGATGCCTTCCCTGACAGCGGAAAAAGCCTCCCTGTTCAGACGCTGCACCAGATACAGCGTGTGCTTTCGTGTATTTTCAAAGATGGATGCGTTCAGTTCTTCGGCAAACTGTACCTTTCCGCCCTTTTCCTCTGTGTCTTTTCGTACATACTGGAAGATACCTCTGAACGAGTTGTTCAACTGGCTGTGCAGGCCCGCTGCGATTGCGTAATCGTAATCACCGCCCAGCCGTATCCTGTACGCCTCATTGTCCCTGTATATCCTGTCCAGTTCCTCATGCAGTTCCTTAAGCTCATCCCCCGCGATAGCCTCCAAGCTGTCTCCCGGGCAGTCTCTCAGTTTTTCCATGATACCGATCAGCTGAGCCGTATATCTGATGTAATCCTCGTCAGTAATTCCCACATAATCGGATTCTGCGATCCTCAGCCTGTCGGACCGGCTGAGCCCGTATTGTCTTAATGCTTCTTCTGCTGTTTCCGGTCTGTAATCTGACAAAGTGACAGATCCGCAGTGTTCTGCAAGTATATTCAGATCCAGATCGCTGCACTTGCCCGCGCCCAGTATCAGCAGTGACGCGCCGGGGCGCATATTTCTGACGACGAAATCCGTAAGCTGAGCTCTGTATCCTTCCCAGTCGGCAAATTCATCATCCTTGGAATATCTCTGTGTGAAGCGGCCGTATATTTCTGCCGCCCTGCCGCCGGTATTTTCTTTTATCTTTTCCATGTGTTTTTCTTTCTCTTCCGCTTCCCTTTCGCAGCGTTCTTTCAATAATAATATAACAGCCCGAAACACCGTAACGCAATCTTGAAAAAACATGTCACGGGAAGTAAAATTAGTTAAGTAAGAAAAGACTAAAAGGAGTACAGGTGTTATGAACTATCAGCAGGAATATCAGAGCAAACTCCGGACACCGGAAGAAGCTGTTAAGATCGTAAAAAGCGGCGACTGGATCGACTATAC
>JAFYIC010000124.1 GCA_017538845.1 Bacillota bacterium
AACCCGGCGGCACGTTTACTGTGGCATATCTGATGCTGCCATAAAAAACCCCGGGAAATCTCCCGGGGCGTATATCCACGTAGCATAGCAGTTTTTACTTTCTTTTTTTTATGGCATACCCTATGGAATACCCGATGTAACTTCCTGCACCCGCAGCGATGGCAACACAGATGTTGCCCAGCGATATGAGCGAATCCACAAAATTCACGTCCTTTATCAGGCACATTGCCAGTGGGATCAGAAGCCAGGTAATAACGCCGTTGATAATCGCTTTTAAAATATTGCCTTTGTTCATAGTCTTCCCTCCTGTTGCAAGTTTCTGCGCCGACTTCTTTAACTTTTCTATACAAATGCCTGGTCGAAGTTGATGATCACGTGATAGTTGTCACCTTCCGCTCTGATGACCTCGGTGAGCTTCTCTGCGATCTCATCCTTTTTCGCAAGGGCTTCGGGCCGCAGGACCACGTCGAATATGACGTTCAGATGCTCTTTTCCGGGAACTATCCGCACGTCATGAAAACTCTCCACACCGTCCATGTCCGGGATCGCTCTGTTCAGCACGTCCTCTATCTGTATCCTGATCGGATCGTCTATCACTACCGGATCCATGTGACCCACCGCCTCGATATTCATCCTGTCCTTCAGGTCGCGTTCGATCTGATCTATTACCGAGTGCACGGTCAGCATGTCGCTTTTCGAATCGACTTCTGCATGGAAGGACGCAAAGGTCCTGCCCGGTCCGTAATTGTAGATGATTATATCGTGGGTATTCAGGATCTCCGGCTGTTCCATGATGATAGCCCGCATCTCGTCCACCGTTTCCTTTTCCGGCGGTTCGCCAAGCAGCGGCTGGATCGTTTCCCTGAGAATATTGAATCCCGAGTAAAGGATGAACGCCGACACGAGGCATCCCATGTAGCCGTCCAGATTCAGTCCCGCAAAATGATGCACGAGCATTCCGATCACGATCACGATGCTGGTTATGACGTCGTTCCTGTTGTCTGTCCCGGCTGCAATGACCGGCAGAGACTTGATATGTTTGCCCGTGGCAATGGTAAACAGGGCCTGAGACCCCTTGAGCAGGATCGCGAATACCATAAAGCCGACCATGATCCAGCTGAACTGTGTTTCTTCTGGGTGAATGCACTTATCGATAGATGACCTGAGCAGCTGATATCCCACGACAAAGATGATCGCCGCTACCAGCAGACTGGCCAGATACTCCGCCCTGGCGTGTCCGTACGGGTGCTTCTCATCCGCCGGTTTTCTTGATATGCGCGCCGCGATCAGCGTGATGCACGCCGCCAGCGAATCTGCAAGGTCATGAAATCCGTCCGCAACTACGGCGATGGAATTGATCATGAAGCCAAGAATGATCTTCGCAACACAAAGGACGCTGTTCACGATCACTCCCAGCGTTCCCGTCAGTTTCGTATATCCGGCCCGTACTTCCGGGTCCTTGTAGTTTTCGTAATCTTTTACGAACTTTTTCCAGAGAAATTCTTTCATCTTCCTGTGTCCTTCGAGATCAGGGCCACGCATTCCGTGTGCCCGGTGTTTGGGAAATTATCGAATGCCTTTATGCTCACCGGCCTGTAGCCGTAATATGCAAGGTAATACAGATTTTCTGCAAGGGTTTTCGGGTTGCAGGAGATATATACTATCTCTTTGACGCCGAAAGCAATGATCTTGTCCAGGGCCTCGGGTCTTATGCCCATCCTGGGCGGATCCACAACTATCAGGTCAGGTTTTCCAGTTATCTCGTCCAGTTTTTCCATCACATCGCCTGTGATGAACCTGCAGTTTTCGAAACCGTTGAGTTCTGCGTTCTCTTCAGCAGCCTTCACCGCGTCTTCCACCAGTTCGATGCCCGTGGCGGACTTTGCCTTCGTGGCCATGATCTGGGTGATGGTTCCCGTGCCGCTGTAAAGGTCAAGCACCGTCTTGTCGCTGAAATCTTCAGGCAGTGAAAGGGCGTAAGAATAGAGTCTCTCTACGGCTTCCACGTTGGTCTGGAAGAAAGAAAAAGCGCTGACTTTGAAGTCCAGTCCCAGCACCTTTTCCATGTAATAGTCGCGGCCCCGTAAGATCCGCAGCTCACCGCATTTTACGGCGTCTGCCGGGTCGTCATTTATGGTATGGAGCAGGCCGGCGATTTCGTTTTCAAGGTCGAGCCCGCTTATGCAAGTCACATATCCCTCTTCATCGAATTCCCGCTGACCGCTGGTAACTATATTCACCAGCAGCTGGTTGGAGTGCATCCCCCTTCTTACGATCAGATTGCGCATGAGCCCCCTGTGGGTCTTCTTGTGATATTTGTCGTAGCCACTGGCTATACAGAAATCCAGAGTGGCTCTGAGTATCTTATTGAAGTCCTCATGTACCAGCTGGCACTCATCCACCGTGACGATGGACCAGTATTTGCCTTTCCTGTGCATGCCAAGAGTCATCTCGCCGTCTTTGACCAAATCCCCGAAGGTATATTCCATCTTGTTCCTGTACCCGTACAGGGACGGACTTCCTTCGATCCCCAGATAACAGTCAAGATCTACCTTTCTGCCTGCAAGTAGATCCCGAACTTCTTTATCCTTTATCTTCAGTTGTTCTTCATACGGAACGCCCTGATATATGCAGCCTCCGCAGAAGTCGTTGTCTTTACAAATATCCATACTTTCTGTAAAACTCTTCCTTGTACTCCATGAACTTCCCGTCTTCGATGGCGGTCCGCATTCCGTGAACTGTCTTCACCAGGAAGTGAAGATTGTGATGTGAAAGGAGCATGGA
>JAFYIC010000125.1 GCA_017538845.1 Bacillota bacterium
ATAGACCTGAACATGAATTTCAGGAGCAAGGCCAATATCATAAATGCGGTGAACACCGTGTTCAGCAGGACCATGGAGGATTACGATGACAACGCCGCCCTGTACAGAGGCGATACATATGAGGGCGAATACCAGCCTGAGACGGAACTCTACCTGATACAGGGAAAGACAAACGATACGGAAAGCCTTCCCCGAGATCTGGCGAACATGAAGGATGACGAGCTGGAGGGATATGCAGTCGCGGATATCATAAACAAGTATGTCGGGACTGTTTTCCATGACTCATACGCGAATTGCGACAGGAAACTGACGTACCGGGATATCGTGATACTCCGCCGTTCGGTAAAAGGCGTCTCGGATTCGTGGCAGCAGATATTCAGCAGCCAGGGGATACCTCTTTATTCCTCTGATTCCAACGGATATTTCGATGCTGTGGAAGTCATGGTGTTCCTCGATTTCCTCAATCTCATAGACAACAGCAGGCGGGACGTACCGCTTCTGAGCACCATGCGTTCGGTCATAGGCGGGTTCAGTATCGATGAGATGATAAAGATACGCCTACACACGAAAAAAGGAGCCTTTTACTCTGCGTTGGATCAGTACTGTGAAGACGGCGGGGATGAAGCGCTGCGCAAAAAGTGCGAAGCCTTTGAGCAGAAGATGGACGGATACAGGGAGATGGCAAGGGTACTGCCTCTGAGCGACCTGATCTGGCATCTCATGGAGGATACGGGCTATCTCACATATACAGGCGGTCTTGTGGCAGGGATCCAGAGACAGGCCAACCTGCGGGCGCTCATAGACAAAGCCGTGGCTTATCAGAAAAGCGGCGGCGGAAACATATACGGATTCCTCAGATATATGGACGCACTGAAGGCGAAGGAAGTCGACGTTTCCCAGGCCACAGTTTTAGGCGAGCAGGATGACGTGGTCAGGATGATGACCATACACAAGAGCAAAGGTCTGGAATACCCCATGGTCGTAGTCAGCGGTCTTGGCAAAGGAAATTCAGGCGGCAGAGGCAGGGCCAAGAGGGGCATCTATCTCCATAAAGATATAGGTATCGGCATGGCCAGAGTCGAATACGATCAGCTCTGGTACAGAAAGAGCGTCGTGCAGGCACTCATAGACAGTAAAGAACAGCAGGAAGAGAAAGAAGAGGATGTGAGAGTGCTTTACGTGGCTATGACAAGAGCCCGCGACAGGCTCGTACTCACAGGTACGGTCAATGACATAGAAAAAGCAGAAGACAAATATGACGCGGTCGATTATATGCCTGAGTGCAAGAACTTTCTGGATATGATAGGACCTGCATGCAGTGATGCGGGGATAAAGACGCAACACTTTACGAAAGAAAATATTATGGAAAAGGACGTGTCCGTGAAAAAGACCGCTTCCGGTATCGATGAAATGATGGCAGGAGCCACGGAAAACGCCTACAGCGACATGATAGACAGCCGCCTTTCATACGAATACGAAAATGAAAAGGCCTGCAGGGTAAAATCAAAGTACAGCGTCACGGAACTCAACAGGAACGCGGAAGGCAGAGCTGTCGAAGAGAAACCTGCCCTCAATATTCCTGCGTTTGCCGCGGAAGACGGTTATGAAGACGCGGCTGCCAGAGGTACCGTGATGCATACAGTCATGGAACAGCTGGATCTGGGAGAAGCATATGATAATATCCGGGGCGGCAACGGTTCGGATTACCTTGACGGTTTTGTCAGCGGACTGACGGACAAAGGCGTTATAAGTAAAGAACAGGCACACCTGGTTTCAAAGAAGCGGATAACGGAGTTCTTTGATACGGATCTTGGTCGGCGCGCCGCGGAAGCTTCAAAGGCAAAACGCCTGCGCAAAGAAGCTCCGTTCAACGTGCTCAGTCAGGTGGACGGAGTGGAAGTCATGGTACAGGGCGTCATAGACTGCTACTTCGAGGAAGACGACGGGCTGGTGCTTTTCGACTACAAGACCAACTACATCGACAAGCGGGATCCCGGCAGGAGTATAGAGAAGGTAAGAGACATCTACAGGGGCCAGCTGCTTCTGTATAAGGATGCCCTGGAGCAGATCACAGGTAAGAACGTTAAAGAAGTTTATCTGTATCTTTTCAGCGCCGGAGAGCCGGTGAAGATATAGGGGCGGCTCGCAACCGACGCAAGCGTCCCACAGCCGCCGCAAGCGACTCGCAAAAAAGAGAATAAAAAAAGACCGGAGAATGATCTCCGGTCTTTCTTAGTTTCAGTCTATCTATAGAACTTAAGTCTGTTAGAACTTCAGCCTACACAATACCCTGAGCCTTCATAGCTTCGCAAACTTTCAGGAATCCGGCAATGTTAGCACCTGATACCAGGTCTCCGCCGTACTTCTTAGCAGCTGCTGCGCAGTTAGCATAGATGTTTGTCATGATCTGGTCGAGCTTAGCGTCAACTTCTTCGAATGTCCATGACAGTCTCTCTGAGTTCTGGCTCATTTCCAGAGCTGATACAGCAACGCCGCCGGCGTTTACAGCCTTGGATGGAGCGAAGTAGATGTCCTGAGCACGGAAGTACTCAACAGCATCTGTTGTGCAAGGCATGTTAGCGCACTCGATGCAAGCGATAGCACCGTTAGCAACGATAGCCTTAGCATCGTCCAGGTCGATATCGTTCTGTGTAGCACATGGCATGAAGATGTCAGCCTTAACTTCTCTCCAAGGTTTACCCTCGTGATATTCAGCGCTTGGCTTAGCGTCAACATATTCCTTGATCCTTGCTCTTCTGACTTCCTTGATGTCCTTAACGAGATCTGTGTCGATTCCATCAGGATCATATACATAGCCAGCTGAGTCGGAAAGTGTAACTACTGTAGCTCCGAGCTGTGTAGCCTTAACTGCAGCGTAGATAGCAACGTTTCCGGAACCTGTGATACATACTGTCTTGCCTTCGAAGCTGTCGCCGTTGTCCTTCAGCAGCTCTCTTGTGAAGTAGCAGCATCCGAATCCTGTAGCTTCTGTTCTTGCAAGTGATCCACCGAATGTGAGTCCTTTACCTGTCAGAACGCCAGCTGCGAACTGGTTAACGACTTTCTTGTACTGTCCATACAGGTAACCGATCTCTCTTCCGCCAACACCGATGTCTCCAGCCGGTGTATCTGTGAACTGTCCGATGTGTCTTGAAAGCTCAGTCATGAATGCCTGACAGAACTTCATTACTTCGTTGTCTGACTTGCCCTTAGGATCGAAGTCGGAACCACCTTTACCACCGCCGATTGGAAGTGATGTAAGGCTGTTCTTGAAGATCTGTTCAAATCCTAAGAATTTAACGATACCGGAGTATACTGATGGATGGAATCTCAGTCCGCCTTTATAAGGTCCTATAGCTGAGTTGAACTGAACTCTGTAACCACGGTTAACCTGTGTCTTACCGCTGTCATCAACCCATGCTACTCTGAACTGTACGAATCTTTCAGGCTCAACGAGTCTTTCCATGATTCCGAGCTGTTCGATTGTTGGATCAGCTTCTACAACTGGTTCCAGTGATTCGAGCACTTCGATTACTGCCTGAAGAAATTCCGGCTCATTGCCGTCTCTTCTCTTGACAGTTTCATAAACGTCTGCCAAATACTTGTTCTTTAAACTCATTTCTGTTCCTCCTAAAACTAATAAAAAAATTGTTTTGCAACTTTAATAATTATAGTACACGGAATGTCGGTTTTCAATAGAGCGGCAATCATTTTTTGTTATATTTGGCAAAAGAAAACTATATCCGAAAGACCCCGCGATCGGAAGCGGGAAAGTGCCGGTGACAGGTGAAAAGCAAAAGATTGCAAAAAAAGGAGTTTTTAATGTATAATTAGTAGTCTATATGGACAATACTTTGTGAAAGGAGCAGATACCGATGGACAACGAAAAGACTTTCGATGAGATCACAGAAGAAATCGTTGAGCTGGTCGCTGACAAACAGTATATAAAGGCGCGAGATCTGCTGCTTAAGAACAACGAAGTAGATATCGCTGAGATACTCGAGGAGATCCTTGAGGAAGTAGACGCCGAAAGAACAGTAATACTGTTCAGGATGCTTCCGAAGGATGTAGCCGTCGAGGTCTTTTCATACCTTCCTCCCGATGATCAGAAAGCTATCATCAACGTCATCACCGATAAGGAAATCAACTACATCATTGAAGAGATGGACTTCGACGACATGATCGACGTGCTGGAGGAACTGCCTGCCAATCTGGTGGACAAGATCCTGGAGCAGACTCCCAAGGACGAGAGAAAGCAGATAAACACTTTCCTGAATTATCCGGAAGACTGCGCCGGCACTCTGATGACGCCGGACTACATCATGCTGAAGATGGGCTGGACGGTCAGGGAAGCCATGGTCCACATCAAGGAAGTGGGCATGGATTCGGAGACCATCTATACCTGTTACGTAAAAGACGCGGGCAGAAGGCTCAAGGGCATCGTTTCACTTAGAACGCTGGTAATATCCGAAGATGACGTCCTGATAAAAGACCTGATGCATACGGATTTCGTTTCCGTCAACGTTTACGACGACAGAGAGGAAGTATCGGAGGCGTTCACTAAATACGGATTCCTGGCCATTCCGGTCGTGGACAACGAGAACAGGCTGGTAGGTATCATCACCGTCGACGACATCTTCGACGTAATCGAAGAGGAGACCACGGAGGATATCGAAAGGATGGCAGGCGTAATCGACAGTTCGGACGAGGAATATCTGGACATGAGCGTTTGGAAACACGTAAAGAACAGACTACCGTGGCTTTTCATACTCATGTGCTCATACATCATAACCGGAGGCATCATCGCGGGATTCGAGAATGAACTTTCCAAGGTGATATGTCTGGTTGCCTACATGCCTATGCTCATGGGTACGGGAGGAAACTCCGGAGCCCAGTCGGCAACGCTTATCATACGTGGTCTTTCGGTAGGCGATATAGACTTAAAGGACGCGGGAAAAGTCTTATGGAAAGAGGCGCGGGTCAGCTTTTTCATCGGACTGGCCTTGAGCATACTGAATTTCCTGCGGATAATATACATAGAGCATAACGGAGTGGGCGTGGCGCTGACCGTGTGCATCGCAATGATAGCCACCATAGTTGCGGCCAAAGTGCTGGGCGGCATGCTGCCGCTGCTTGCCAAGAAGATCGGCATCGACCCGGCCCTCATGGCAAGCCCCATGATAGCATCGCTCACAGACATGATCTCAGTAGTGACATACTTCCTGCTGGCGAGCGTGATACTCAGTATATAAAAGACAGAATGCCCGGAATGCAAAGTTCCGGGACATTTTCAGCATAAGAAGAACGGTGCGACCGGCACAGATCACAAAGGGGCCCGTTGGGCAAAAGGAGACAACAATGAGCAAGAACACAGGAACGACACTTACCGAAGGGGCAGATTCGAAACTCAACAGGGAAGTCATACGCAGATATGAGGACCCGGAATACAGAAAAGCGGCGGAAGAATACGAGAAAAAAGCCCGCAGACAGAAGAACCGCCGCAGAAACGACGACTTTGAAGACCGCATCACAGACAAGGAGCGTCCGGACGGATACGATCAGGAGCCGGAAGGCGGGTATTCCCGCAGGGAAGCCAAGAAAAGGCGTAAACAGCAGGAAAAAGAGGCAAAAAAACAGCGCATCCGCGAGATGAAAGAGAGGATGGCTGAAGAAGACGCCCTCTTTAACGAGAATAAAAAGGCGATCACGCCGGGCAGAAGAAGGCTCAGGGTAATAAGGAACATCCTGATCATAATAGCTGTCATCATAGCTCTGCTGATCGGATACTTCATGTTCCTCACATCCCATCTGGACAGGGTGGACACTTCGGGTTCGGACTTTGCCATAAACACAGGCGTTGCCGATGACCTGAGCGGATACAGGAACATAGCCGTGCTGGGAGTTGACGCCAGAGCGGGACAGGGATATGACGGCAGCAGAACAGACGCCATCATAATCCTCAGCATAAAGAAATCGAACGGCGACATCAAGATGATCTCAGTCATGAGAGACTCTTATCTCAAGATAGCTGACGCAGACGGCAATCTCATGCTGGACAAGGTGACCCACGCACATCATTACGGCGGCGGGATCGATACCTGCGCGGCGCTGAACAGGAACCTTGATCTGAATATCACCGAATTCATGATATTCAACTGGAAGGCCGTGGCGGATGCAGTAGACGCTCTGGGCGGCATTACCGTCGATGTGAAGAAGAACGAGATCCGCGACCTTAACCACTGGGGACCGGAGACGGCTGAGAACGTAGGCGGAAAATACAAGAAGATAACCAAGACGGGAAGCCAGACCATCGACGGCGTGCAGGCGACCACTTACTGCAGGATCAGAAAGACGTCCGGCGGAGACACGGGCCGCGCCAAGAGATACAAGAAGGTAATGTCGGCAGTCATGAAAAAAGCCATGACTTCACCGCTGAAGCTTTACACTCTGGGCAAGGAAGTGCTCCCTGAGATAAGGACCAACATGAGCCAGTGGCAGCTGCTCACTTTCGCGCTGAGAGCTCCCGGCTACGATATAAAGAAGAACATAGGATGGCCGAAGAACTATTACGGAGGCATCATATACAACGGACTGTGGAACGCGGTGCCGACGACTTTGGAATCGAATGTGAAATGGCTCCACAGAAGGGCATTCCGCCAGAAGAACTATGAGCCGTCGAAGACCTGCCGCGACATCAGCCAGGAGATAATATATACCAAGGGAATTTACTAGAGGATAAGGAAAAAGTGAGGGAAGTAACTCCTGCCACAAAAAAATATGTCAAGACCCCGCTGAAGCCGAGACCTGTGGATTCACAGAAAGGCGACAACGGAAAGATCCTGATCATAGCAGGCTCCTTCGGCATGGCAGGCGCAGCCGTGATGACCGGCAGAGCCGCTCTGAGAGCGGGAGCAGGGCTTACCACATATCTGGTGCCCGATGAGATCGTGCCGGTGCTTCAGACAGCTGTTCCCGAGGCAATGTGCAAAAGCAGGAACAAAGCACTGGAAGATCCGGACACCGTATATTTTGACGGGTTTGACGCCATAGCTTTCGGACCGGGTCTGGGACAGGATCAGAATAATACAGTACTCCTTGAAAGAGTGCTGTTTCATTTCACAGGGACTCTTGTGCTTGACGCGGACGGATTGAACCTGCTTGCAAAACTGGGAGCGGAGCATCTGAAGGAAGCATCATGCAAAGTGATAATAACGCCCCATATGGGAGAAGCGGCAAGGCTTCTCGATAAAGACATATCGGAAATGGCCAAAGACAGGGAGGCGGCAGTAACAGAGCTCCATGAGAAAACGGGAGCTGTTGCGGTGCTCAAAGGCGCCGGTACCCTGGTCACGGACGGAGATATAATACTGAAGAACACCACGGGGACTCCGGGCATGGCCAAGGGCGGCTCCGGGGACGTGCTGACAGGCATCATCACAGCACTGGCCGGCCAGGGACTCGATCCCCTGGATGCTGCGGGCGCGGGCGTTTTCATACACGGATACGCAGGCGAGCTGGCAGAGGAAAAGCACGGGCAGTACGGCATGCTGCCTACAGACACCATAGAGGAGATCGGCATCGCCATGCGCGATATAACCGGAAGATAGGACCGGACGAAAAGATCATTTATGCCGCATCGGCGGCAATGATATACACAAAAACAAACAGGAGGAAAAAATGGATCAGAAAGGACTGGAAAAAACTGCTGCGAATATCAGGACCGGCGTGATCAAAGCCATCCACGCGGCCGGATCCGGACATCCGGGCGGTTCGCTTTCAGCGGCAGACATCGTTACAGCGCTGTACTTCGAAGTAATGAACATCGACCCTGAGAATCCGAAGATGAAGGACAGGGACAAATTCATACTTTCCAAAGGCCACGCGGGCCCGGTGCAGTATGCGGCGCTGGCTGAAAGAGGATACTTCCCCAAGGAGGATATCCTTTCACTGAGAAAACTGGGCAGCAGGTTCCAGGGACACCCGGATATGAACAAAGTGCCGGGGATAGAAATGTCCACAGGATCGCTGGGTCAGGGATTTTCCGCATCCTGCGGAATGGCTCTGGCGGCCAAAATGGACGGATCGCCATCCAGAGTGTACACGCTCCTGGGCGACGGCGAGATCCAGGAAGGCATGATATGGGAAGCGGCCATGTCTGCTTCACACTACGGCCTCGATAACCAGACAGCCATCGTTGACTGGACCGGACTCCAGATAGACGGAAAGAACGACGACGTAATGAAGGTCCCTCCTATTGCAGATAACTTCCAGTCATTCGGCTGGAACGTTATAA
>JAFYIC010000126.1 GCA_017538845.1 Bacillota bacterium
GCCAGCAGGAACGGGTTATCGATTTTTACATTGCCGATGTTCATTTCTTGTTTTTCTCGTATATGAGCTTGAGCCCTTCCAGGGTCAGCATCTTGTCCACATAGTCGATGGAATCGATACCTGCGTCTATCATGCCGGAAAGTCCGCCGGTGGCGATGACCTGAATGTCTTTGCCCGGACAGTACTCGGCCATTTCTTCCTTCATCCGCTTGATGATATAGTCCACCATTCCCATGTGTCCGTAAACGAGGCCCGACTGCATGCTCTCTATAGTGTTGCGGCAGATCACATTGCCCGGCTCTTCCAGCTCTACCTTAGGCAGCTTGGCTGTCTTTTCGAAAAGAGCTTCCGATGAGATCTTCAGCCCCGGGGCGATAGCTCCGCCCAGATACTCGGCGTTTTCCGAGATGGCGCAGAACGTGGTCGCCGTACCGAAGTCGATAACGATGACCGGGCCGCCGTACTTGGCGTGGGCCGCTACCGCATTGACTATCCTGTCGGCTCCCACCTGCTTCGGGTTGTCGTACTTGATCATCAGACCGGTCTTTACGCCCGGTTCTATGACGATGGCGGTCTTGTTGAAATACTTCTGTGAAAGATGCTGAAGCGTGTACAGCACTGAGGGCACAACTGTGGATATGATTATATCCTTCACGTCTTTGAAATCGAGACCTTCGTACTCGAAAAGCTCGTTGATCACCATTCCGTATTCGTCTGCGCTCTTGTTGTTGTCTGTCTCCAGTCTCCAGTTCTGGATAAGTTCCCCGTCTTTGAATACTCCGAGAACTATGTTTGAATTTCCTACGTCGAATGCCAGTAGCATGGTTTCTCTCCTTTTCCTCTGTCATCAATAGGTTTCTTTTTTCCGGTATCCGTTGACCGCGCTTTCGCGTCGGCGGCGGATATCAGCTTACGACTCTTTCAAGCCTCTTCAGCGCCAGCGCGATGGTCAGTCCCGGTATCACACGGTTACCTGTCACTTCCACACCAAGAAGTTCGTTGATCCTCTTGAGTCTGTACTGGACGGTATTGGCGTGGATGTTCATGATCCGGGCCGTCCTGCCGCTGTTCATGCCTGCATCCAGCACGAAAGTCTCCAGCGTTTCCTGGAGCTGGCGTCCTTTATTTTCACCGATGGTTTTGAACACGTCCAGAAGCTTCATGTAGTTCCTCTTCACGTGTCCGCCCTGGAGCTGTATGTTGATGCAGTTGCTCACAAGAGCCATCTCATATTTAGTGAACACTTTTTTGTACGGGAAAACGTTCTGCACGAAAGCCCAGCTCTCGCTTATGAGCCGGCATGCGTCTCCGGCGCCTTCGATCCCGTCCACGTCAGTGACATGGAAGATCTTCACGCCTTTTTCTTCCTTCAGCCGGTCAAAGAGCGCCGCGCACTTGGACTTGGCCTCCGGATCTCCTTCTCCCTCTTCTATCTTTTCATCGAGTATGAGACCGTAGGTCTCGTCCTCTTCCTGTATCCTGATTATATGCAGGTCTTCGTCTTTTTCGAAGCTGTCCATTATCTTCAGGGCTTTTCCCTTATCGATGTTGTGGCCCATGAAGACGCTGACGATCTCGTCTGTGCCCACGCCCGCTTCATCCTTAAGTGAATAGGCCAGACTCTTGTTGCCTCTGATGAGAGCTTTGATAAAGTCGGCTTTCACGTCTCTGTCAGGCGTGTATTTCCACATGCCCATGGCAAGCTCGATTATCTCAGCCAGCTTGGTCATGTCCGCCGCTGAATATGAGTCTTCGTTATCCACGATGAACATGAAATGCTTTTCCCCGTCGATGTTCACAGGTCCCCAGTAAGTCTGTACCCCGTCCACATCCACCAGGGTGTAGAAATCTCCCGACTGCTTTTCTGCCTGGCGTTCTCTTCCCGTATTTATCGCGTCTGTAATGGGAACCCGGTGTCTCGTCTCAACCTGCAGTATGGGGTTAAAGTCCTCGCTGAGAATGACGATCTGGAAATCGTTGCTTATGGCCGCCTGTCTGACTGCCGACTGGAAATCGCTGTACTTTTCGAAATTGAGCAGGTGGAAGATCGTATTGGATATGAGTCTGTTGCTGAAGTTGTCGCTGTAAAGGATCTTGGCCATTGTCTGTGCGATGGCCTGGGCGCAGGATACGTCCTCGTTGTACGGGATCTCTATGAGGGGAAGACCCTCTGCGTCAGCCGTGCTGATGACCCTTTCGTCGATCTTCTTCACGACTTTTCCCACGTGAAAAACAGCAAGAGCGGCATGCATATCTGCCGCTGCCTGTCTGACGATCTCGCACTGGGCGTCCACGTCGTCACGCACGGCAAAAAAGCCGGTCATGAGCAACTGGTTCTTTTCGCCCTTATATAGTTTTACGTCCTCCGCTGACGTGGCTTCCAGTACCGAAACGTTCCTTACGTCTCTTGCCAGCCCGCTCTGTCCGGCAAGGACTCTGGCTTCGCTGAAAGCGCTCAGTTCCAGACAGTCTTTAAGTGTGACCTTCATAACTTCGCCTCGCTGTTATTCCTCAGGCTTGTTATCTGTGCTGCCGGCGTCCTGATCTTTTTCAACCGGCGCCTTGTTCTCCGCTTCTTCAGCCGGAGCTTTGTTTTCAGCCTTGGACTCAGGCTCTGCTTTCATTTCTTTCGGAGGCTGTTCGTCGCCGTAGTAGGGAACGTCGTCCCAGGGATCTCTTTCCCGGGCGCGCCGTTTCATTTCTTTCTCGTCAAAGACGCCGTCGCCGCCCCTTGCTCTGTAGAACGGAGGCAGGTCGCCGTTTTCATGCATCTCTGCGGCTTTGCGGGCCAGTTCTCTGGATCTCGCTTCTGCTTCATCCTGCCGTTTCTGTATCTTTTCCGCCTCTTTGGCTTCGCGCTTGTTGGCTTCCTTTATGTCGTTGTCTCTTCTCTCGACTTCTTCCACCAGTTCCTCTGTGGTCAACTCGCCGCTGCACAGTTTCTCGAA
>JAFYIC010000127.1 GCA_017538845.1 Bacillota bacterium
CTTGTTGACGCGCTTTTTGTATATTTCGAGTATCAGCGTGAAGACAAAGTCATATAGTATGAACCCCGCTATTCCTGCGATAAGCAGCGCCGGAAATGACCAGCCCGGCAGATCTATATTGCCGAAAAACAATTCTTTGAAAAACAGATATGCTATGCAGAAGACCGCCGCAAAGAAGACTATCTTTATGATCATCTGAACAGACCGCTGTTTGGGCTTTTCCGCAAAGCACTTGATTACCGCGTATATTCCGAAGAAGAATATGAACGGTATCAGCGCCACCTTGTTGGGAACCAGCAGCAGCCCCAGTATTATCGTCGCGGTATATACCGCCAGTCCTCCGCCGATGCCCGTTTCCAGTATCATCATTCCGATGAACACCGAGCTCAGCGCATAAAAGGTCAGCTCCACTCCCGGGATCACGGACGCTATTACAAGCGACACTATTGTCAGCGCCAGAAAAACGCCTCCGAGAGCTATTTTGTATGTGCCTTTTCTTTCTCTGTCCATGAGTTCCTCTTATCTAAAAAATACCGGCCGGGCACCAAAGATACCTGACCGGTCATGATCGTTTTTTATCTATACTCCTCTGCAGCAGCAGTCAAGACATATCGCGCACTGGCATGCCTGGCAAAGCGCCGCTTCAGTGTTTCCGTAGCCCTGACCGAAAGCACGGCCCTGGTACATGGATCCGCTTCCGAGAACTGAATTCAGAACCTGCCTGTACTCCATGTTGTTGGGATCCATGGATACGGCCTGCTGGATCTTTCCGACTGCGTCGTCGTACCATCCTCTTCTGTAGGACACCATACCGCTCAGGAACAGCCACTCAGCGTTCTGCTTGTTCGGTATCTTGTCCAGAAGATCCTGGGCTCTTTGCAGATCGCCCTGGTCTATTGTCCTTCTTACCTCTTCAAACTCCGGTGAAGTCTGTGTGCGGTTGTACCCTCCTGCGCCGTTGAAACCGTCGCCGGCTCCCGTTCTGCTGCCGCCGCGCATGATCTGGTCGTAGGCTTCATTGACCTGCTGGAGTTTTTCCTGGGCCAGTTCGCCCAGCGGGTTATCCTGATACTTGTCAGGATGATACTTTTTTACTAATTCTCTGTATGCAGCCTTTATCTCTTCGTCTGAAGCTGTCGGGCTGACTCCCAATACCTTATACGGATCGTCTATCATCTGTATTTCTCCTCTTTTGAATGATTTACTGTCTGTACTGTCATTATACCATACGTTACGCCGGAATGCTGAAAAATACCTTTAATCGGCACTCGGATCAGCTTTTTTTCTCAGGGCCTTGTCAGTCTGATCCATTAGCCCGATAAATATGATATTTTCAAGTATTCCCTTGTTCTTTTTTATATCAAGCAGGTCGTAGCATTTGGCTATCTCCTCAAGATAAGTCAACAGGTTCCGCCTGCAGTCGGCTTCCGTCCTGCTCCTGAATTCCTCAGCGGTCTCCTCCGCCCCGAGTCCGAATCTGTAAAACAGCGGATTGTAAGCGCCGCTTTTCATATCCTTCTCTATGTCATCGACTGCGTCTATCAGATATATCCACTTGCCGAGATGATATCCCAGACGTGAAAGCACTTTATCTGTCCCCGGTGGCAAATTATCTGTGCCGTATCCTAAAGCCACTGCCTGCATGATCCGGGCAAAACACTCCGCCACCTGATCCAGGTTGGCGCATTTTGCCTTTTCCAGCTCGTTCATTTCAAACAGATGTCCTTCTATATCGAAGCAGAGCTGAGGTCTTTCCTTTAAAAGCTTTTCGTATTTTCTTCTCATCAGGGTCGTGATTGCTTTGGCGTATACCTTTCCTTCGTCCTTTGCGTCATCGAGAAGATTATGCCAGGCGAGGATCAGCATTATGTCTGCCGCGTAATCTATGGCGCTGTTTCTGATGACTGTCTTCTTCTTTATGTGATGAGTGATGCACCGCTCTGCGACAGGATCGTCCGGGGTGTCCGAAAGAGCTTCTAAAAGCATGGCAAGAAATGCCGCATCGTAGCTCAGCACCAGCCTCGGGATCTGGCCGAACCTGTTGCCGATGGACTTGCATATGCCGCAGTAATACCCTGTGTACAGCTCATATTCGTACATCTTCAGTTGTGAGTTGTCCGCCCGGACATATCCGAACATATTTCCTCCTCCGCATCAGCCGAAGCCCCGCTCTAAGCACAGTCCCCGCTGTTTGTCAGCTTTTCAGCTGGCCTGAAGCCTGCGCGCATCACGTGAAAATTATACCACATATCGGCCAGGCTTAAAGTGTTGAGGATAATTGATATATGAGAGAAAATCCTCAACGTTTTCCCGTTTTTCCCTTATGGGCTATTGACCTGGACTCGCCCAGATTGTATAATTGTATACGAAAATAAAATTGTATCTTTGAATACATCTGTAATATTATCATCAAAACACGAAAAAGGAGATCAACGATGGGAAAAACACTTGCTTACAAGATCCTTGAAGATCATCTGGTTGAAGGCGAGCTTATCGCGGGAAACGAGATAACTATCAGGATCGATCAGACTCTTACTCAGGACTCAACAGGAACTATGGTATACCTTCAGCTGGAGGCTATGGACGTAGAAAAGGTCCAGACGGAACTATCCGTTGCCTACATTGACCACAACACCCTTCAGACGGGCTTTGAGAACGCTGACGACCACGCTTTCATCAAGAGCGTGGCACAGAGGCACGGCGTGCTCTTCTCCAAGCCGGGCAACGGCATCTGCCATCAGCTCCACCTGGAGAACTACGGAAAGCCGGGCAAGACCCTGCTTGGTTCGGACAGCCACACGCCTACAGGCGGCGGTCTGGGAATGATCGCTATCGGAGCAGGCGGACTTGACGTGGCCGTAGCTATGGCAAAAGGCACTTACAGCCTTACAGTGCCTCAGGTAGTAAAGGTACAGCTTAACGGAAAACTGAAACCATGGGTATCCGCTAAAGACGTTATCCTTTACGTTCTGAAGCAGCTGACCGTAAAGGGCGGCGTAGGCAAGATCATCGAATACACAGGCGACGGCGTTAAGTCTCTTTCAGTAACCGACAGAGCCACCATCACCAACATGGGCGCAGAACTCGGCGCAACCACATCGGTATTCCCGAGCGATGAGAACACGAAAGCATATCTGGCATCCGAAGGCCGCGAAAGCGATTATACACCTCTGGCCGCAGACGATGACGCAGTATATGACCAGGAACTCATCGTGGATCTGGACAGTCTGGTTCCTTATGCTGCTCAGCCCCACAGCCCCGACAACGTTGACTCCGTTGCTAATATAGGCGAGATCAAAGTGGATCAGGTAGCCATCGGCTCCTGCACCAACTCATCATACACAGATCTTATGAAGGTCGCAGCCATCCTGAAAGGCCGGAAGGTGCATCCTGACGTAAGTCTGGTCATCTCACCGGGATCAAGCAAAATCCTCACCAAGATGGCTCAGAACGGCGCTCTTGCGGACATCATCGCATCAGGCGCAAGGATAATCGAAAACGCCTGCGGTCCGTGCATAGGCATGGGTCAGTCGCCAAAGTCAGGCGCAGTTTCACTGAGAACGTTCAACAGGAACTTCAAGGGAAGAAGCGGAACTCTGGACGCTCAGGTTTATCTTGTAAGCCCTGAGACTGCTGCTATTTCCGCAGTCAAAGGCGTACTCACAGACGGAAGCTCCTGCGGCGAAGAGCTCCCTGCTATCGAATCAACAGACTTCCCGTTCAACGACAACTTCGTGGTTTATCCTGAAGGAACCAACAAGTCCAACACAGAAGTCGAGATGGGACCGAACATCAAACCGTTCCCGAGAAACACCGCTCTGCCTGACAGCGTCAGCGCGAAGGTGACTCTCCACGCGGGTGACAATATAACTACAGACGATATCATGCCGTCGGATTCAAGGCTTCTGCCCTACCGCTCCAACGTGCCTCATCTGGCCAATTACTGCTTCGAGAAGATCGACAGCGGCTTCGCCCAGAGATGTAAAGACGCGGGAGCATGCGCCATCATCGGAGGCGAGAACTACGGACAGGGATCAAGCCGTGAGCATGCGGCTCTTGCTCCCCTTTATCTGGGAGTCAAGTTCGTACTGGCCAAATCATTCGCAAGAATCCACAGATCCAACCTGATCAACAGCGGCATCATGCCTCTGGTATTCGTGGATCCTGCAGACTACGACACCTTCGAACTGGGTCAGGAACTGATCATCGAGAACGCTCCCGAGCAGGTAAAGAACCCTGTTGTGGAGATCAAAGACGTAAAGACAGGAAAGATCTACAAGGCCAACACCAACTTCTCGGAACTTGAGATCAACATGATATTAAAGGGCGGAAAGATCAACGCCATCAAAGGAGAATAAAAAGTGGAATATATAAAAGCATTTGAAAAGATAGTTGAAGAACAGCTGGCAAGAGTGGAAAAACTCAACGCAGCCGGCGAGATGACCGACTATTCCAAACTGGATAAGACCGTGATCGGCATTGTTGACGGAGACGGCATAGGCCCTATCATCACAGCATCATGCAGGAAGATCCTGGAGGTGCTCCTGGCTGATGAGATCGCGGCAGGCACCATCGAACTCCGCGACATCAAGGGACTCACCATTGAGAACAGAGTTGCAAAGATGGAAACTGTCCCCGAAGACGTGCTTGCAGCCATCAAGGAATGCAACGTGCTCCTGAAGGGACCGACCATGACTCCGGGCAAAGGTGACGATCTTCCGAATCTGGAAAGCGCCAACGTCAAACTCAGAAAGGAACTGGACCTCTTTGCCAACGTAAGGCCTGTTTCAATCCCTGAAAAGAACATCAACTGGACTTTCTTCAGGGAAAACACAGAAGGCGAATACGCACTGGGAAGCCAGGGCGTGGACATCGGAGACGACATGTCTATCGACTTCAAAGTCACCACAACAGCAGGCACAAAGCGTATCGCTAAAGCTGCCTTCGAATTTGCGAAGAACAACGGCAACCAGCGTGTGACCATAGTTACAAAGGCCAACATCATGAAAAAGACCGACGGCAAATTCCTCAGCCTCTGCTATGAAGTGGCAAAGGATTACCCCGAGATCGAAGTTGACGACTACTATGTTGACATCACAGCCGCAAACCTTATCAAAGAGCCTCAGAACAGCAGGTTCAACGTATTCGTGCTTCCTAACCTTTACGGCGATATCATCACCGACGAGGCTGCGCAGATACAGGGCGGCGTAGGTACTGCCGGAAGCGTCAACATGGGAAGCAAATACGCAATGTTCGAAGCAATCCACGGCAGCGCTCCGAGAATGATCAAAGAAGGAAGAGGCGCATACGCCAATCCTTCCAGCATAGTCAAAGCCGCAGAGATGATGCTCAGGCACATCGGGCGTATCGATAAAGCTGATATCCTGATCGGCGCCCTGGAGAAAGCCATGGGCTCTCTGAATATGACTTCAGACGACAAAGGAAACACCACGGAAGAATTCACATCCGCAGTGATCGAAAACCTGTGATCTCCGGATCAGGGAGGATACAATGGTACTTTATAAATATTCTGAAGAATTAGCAGGCAGCGCTCTGCCGCTGTCCAACAATCTGTACTCCATGCTTCAGAGAGATATACTGACCAACAAGCTGAAGGAAGGCGAAAAGCTCACGGAACAGCGGCTGTGCGATGAGTACGAAGTAAGCCGCACGCCGGTGCGCGAAGCCCTAAGACAGCTGGAGATAAACGGTCTGGTGGAGAACATCCCAAACCGCGGCTCCTTCGTCGTAGGAATGAGCGAGCAGGACGTAAAGGACATCTTCGATCTGAGGAAGATAAACGAAGTGCAGGCCGTAAGATGGGCCATACAGCGGATCACGGAAGAAGAGATGACCGCTCTGGAAGAGACTTTCGAATTCATGGAGTTCTACACCATGAAGAACGACATAAAGAAGATGATCAACATAAACAGAGGCTTCCATCAGATAATCTCTACAGCCTGCCATAACCGCATGCTGGAGCACATGATTGACTCATATCAGATGTACACCAGGTACGTTGGCGAAGAAAAGCCAAAGCCGGACGACTATCTGCAGGTACTGCTGGAAGAACACAGACGGATCTTCCAGGCCTTTACCGAGAAAGACGAAGAGGCCGGCGCCAAAGCCATGGAGGAACACATCGCAAACTGCAAGCTGAGACAATGCGGAGAATAAACGCAGAAAACTAAAAGAGCCCGGGCATCTGCCCGGGCCTTTAAATTTCCTTACCTTCTAGAGCTTTTTCAGCTCATCGATGCAATTCTGACATACGTTCTTGCCGTTTATCTGCTGTACGTCCTCCGCGCTTCCGCAGAAAATGCACGCAGGTTCATATTTCTTCAGAAGGATGCAGTCGTCATCCACATATATCTCAATAGGGTCCTTTATCTCTATGTTAAGGGTCCTTCTGAGTTCGATGGGTATAACTATCCTTCCCAGCTCATCGACTTTTCTTACTATTCCTGTCGCTTTCATTACGAACTCCTTTCAGCTACTAAGAGATCCCCCTATTTGTTCTTTTTTTCCTGCTTCTCTCTTTCCCTTCTTTCCTTCCTTCTGGCTTCTCTTGCTCTATCTCTCTCTTCTTCTCTTTTTCTCTTTTTTTCTTCTTTCTTTCTGTCTCTTTCTTCTTCTCTTTC
>JAFYIC010000128.1 GCA_017538845.1 Bacillota bacterium
TATCTCAGATCCCGCGAACTGGCCTTTGCCTTTTTCCACGGATTCCTTTACGTTCTCTGTCAGGTTGGAGGCCCATGTCAGACCGCCGGGGATATTTCTCGCCGCCAGGAACATGCCCGCGATGGCAAGTTCCTTTACCGCGTTGGCGTTGGCTCCGGGCGTGTTAAATACGACGATGCCTTCTTCAGCGCATCTGTCCACGGGTATATTGTTGACACCTGCGCCGGCTCTTCCGATGGCCAGAAGCTCAGGTGAGAACTCCATCTCGTGGAGGTCGTAGCTCCTGAGGATGATGCCGTTGGCTTCTTCTGTCTCGTCCACGACTTTATAGTTGTCGGTGAGGGCTTTGAGGCCTACAGGTGAAATCTTGTTGAGTGTTGCAATTTTGTACATTTTATATAACTCCTTTGAATTATTCGCGCGATTTACGCACTCAAGAATTATATCACTTTACCCAAACCCGGTAAAGTGATATAATCAAAAATCATTGATT
Organism: Bacillota bacterium; assembly: GCA_017538845.1. GTDB lineage: Bacteria > Bacillota > Clostridia > Peptostreptococcales > Anaerovoracaceae > RGIG7111. The sequence continues at coordinate 494 of JAFYIC010000128.1, forward strand.
TGCAAAAAGCGACCGCTTTTTCAGCATAAAAAAACATAAAAACCATGGAGGAATTATTAAAAATGAGTAACGACAGAGCATACAACTTTTCAGCAGGACCGTCCATGCTGCCTCTCGACGTGATCGAAAGAGTAGCGGCAGATCTTCCCAATTACAAAGGCTGCGGCGAATCAGTAATGGAGATGAGTCACAGATCAAAGGAATTCACAAAGATCATCGAAGACGCTGAGGCGGACCTTCGCACACTCCTTTCAATCCCGGACAACTACAAGGTAATGTTCCTGCAGGGAGGAGCCACACTTCAGTTCGCTATGATTCCGATGAATCTTATGACAGGCTCGAAGAAAGCAGACTACATCGTATCCGGATCATGGGCCAAGAAGGCGGCCAAGGAAGCAGCAAAATTCGGCGATGTGAAGATCGTTGCATCATCAGAAGAAGATACTTTCACATATATTCCGAAGCCGGACAAGAGCGAGTTCAGACCGGATGCGGACTATGTCCACATCACGTTCAACAACACCATCTACGGCACACACTACAACGACTATCTGCCTGACACAGGAGACGTTCCTATCGTAGCAGACATGTCATCCTGCATTTTGTCGGAAGAGGTCGACGTGACAAAGTTCGGACTCATCTATGCGGGAGCCCAGAAGAACGTAGGACCGGCCGGCGTGACCATCGTCATCGCAAGAGAGGACCTGCTGGGCAAGGCACCTGAGAACATTCCGACCTACATGGATTACAAGATCCACGCAGACAACGGATCAACATACAACACACCGCCGTGCTTCGCGATCTACGTTGCAGGCGAAGTGTTCAAGAGCATACTGGCAGGCGGCGGCATCAAACCGCTCCACGAGGCAGACGTGAGAAAAGCGCAGAAACTCTATGATTACATAGATTCCAGCCAGCTTTACACATGCCCGGTGGCAAAGGAAGACAGATCACTGATGAACGTAGTGTTCGTAACGGGAGACACTGATCTGGACAAGAAGTTCGTTGCCGCGGCAAAGGAAGAGAACATGCACAACCTGAACGGCCACCGTTCAATAGGCGGCATGAGAGCCAGCATCTACAACGCAATGCCTGAAGAAGGCGTTGACACCCTCATCGAATTCATGAAGAAGTTCGAAGCGGAAAACAAATAGTTTATGTTCGACATCAAGGAAAACCTCAAAAAACTCCCGGACTCTCCGGGAGTTTATATTCATAAGGACAAACTGGGGCAGGTCATTTACGTGGGCAAAGCAGTTTCACTGAAGAACCGGGTGCGTCAGTATTTCCAGTCGCCTAAAAACATGGGACCGAAAGTCCGATACATTGTTTCCAACATCGAGGAATTCGAATATATCACTACGGGGACCGAGATGGAGGCCCTGATCTTAGAGTGCAATCTCATCAAGAAGTACCGGCCTAAATACAACGTGCTGCTGAGAGACGACAAGACCTATCCGTATATCAAGATCACCACGGGCGAGGAGTTTCCGCGGATCATAAAGACGCGCAATATCGTCAGGGATGACGGCCAGTACTTCGGACCTTACAGCGACGCGGGAGCGGTCAATGAGACCGTGGATATCCTCAACAGCGTTTACCGGCTGAAGAGGTGCAGCGCGGCTAAGTTCCCCAAGGGCCACAGACCATGCCTCAATTATCATATCGGTCAGTGCGAGGGGATCTGCACAGGCAAAGTCGACAGGGAACGCTACATGGACAAGATAGGGACCGCGGTGGATTTTCTGAAAGGGAAAGACCGCAAACTGGAAGAGTTCCTGAAGGAAAAGATGGACGCTGCATCCGAAGCCATGGAATATGAGAAGGCCGCGGCATACAGAGACCATATCGTCGCTCTGAGAGCTTTGCAGGAAAAGCAGAGAGTGGTACTGAAGGCGTCGGAGGACATCGATCTGATACTGGTGGTAGGCGGCGAGAAGGAAAGGCACATCGTGCTCTTTTTCGTGAGAGACGGAAAACTCAGTGGCCGCGAGACTTTCGAGATGCAGCACACTGAGCAGGATTCGTCCGAGGATCTGGTATCGGCGTTCATAAAGCTCCACTACGCGGGGGACATCAACATACCGAAGGAGATCATCGTTTCGAAGCTTCCGGAAGACGCATTGCATATCGAAGATTATCTCAGGGAGATGAGCGGCAGGAAGGTAAGCCTGATCGTACCGCGGAAGGGCGAGAAAAAGGCGCTTCTTTCACTTGCTCTGAAGGACGCCGCCGAGATGACCAAGACTATAGACGAGCGGGCGGAAAACAGAGAAAAGAGGCGCACCGATCTGGGGCAGCAGATCCACGGGGTGCTTGAAAAGATGGGCAGAGCAGACGGAGAGTACGACGGAAAAGACTATCGCCTGGAAGCCTATGATATTTCCAATACCAACGGCGTTGATACGGTAGGCGCCATGGTAGTGTTCAGCGGCCTTTATCCCCGGAAGAAGGACTACCGCAGGTTCAGGATCAGGACCGTGGAAGGACCGAACGATTACGGCAGCATGCAGGAGATGCTGGTAAGGCGTTTCCGCAGGGCTAAAGCCGGTGACATGGGCTTTAAGACCGTGCCGGACTTGATCCTCATGGACGGGGGCAAAGGTCATGTGAACGCTGCGCTGATGGCGGTGCGGGCCATGGGATACGATGTGCCCGTAGTGGGCATGGTCAAGGATGACAGCCACAGGACCCGTGCGCTGGTCTACGAGCATGACGGCGAAATGGAGGAGACGCCGCTGAAGGAGTTTCCGCTGCTTTTCTCGTTCATGGGCACCATCCAGGAGGAAGTCCACCGGTTCGCCATCGAGTATCACAGAAAAAAGAGAAGCAGCCGGATGACCAGATCCGTGCTGGATGAGATAAAGGGCGTCGGCCCGGCAAAGAGGAACGCGCTCCTGAATAAGTTCGGCAGCGTGGAGAACATAAAGAAAGCCACAGTTCCCGAGCTGGCGGAGACCGACGGGATAACAGAAAAACTGGCAGAAGAGATACATGCTTTCTTTATGGGCAGGGAGTAAAAACTGCCGAAAAATTGGGCAAATATAACAACTTGCGAAAAAATACGGTGATGTTATAATTATAGCGTCAAGAGAACCGCAATATTATGGAGGAGTAATAATATGGCAGATAACAAAAACGGATATGATCCGGCTGAAGAAGAAGCTGAAGACTTTTTAACACTGGAATTTGACGACGGCACAGAAGTTGAATGCAGCATCATGGGCGTATTCGAGGCTCTCGGTAAGGAATACATCGCCCTCGTTCCTGACGACGAAAGCGGAGATGTATACATCTATGGCTACAAGGAAGTCAATGAAGAGGAGTTTGAGCTTATCGACATCGAAGATGATGAGGAATTCAAGAAAGTTACAGCTGAATTCGACAAGATCGTTGAA
>JAFYIC010000129.1 GCA_017538845.1 Bacillota bacterium
CCAATCACGCTTGCGCGTGAAGCCTTTCTTGTTTCTTAATACCGCCATTGCATTGGCGGTCCTTTTTGTTTACGATAAGCTCATCCTATAAAAGGAAAAGCCCCTCCGGATGACTGCTTAGTTTGGCGACGCGGCTCTCATACCGAAGGGACTCCCTACAGTATGAGTTTATCTTTTTTTCTCTATTTATTCAAGTCCTGCCGAGCTCCTCCCTGAAAAAGTCTGCAGCCATTAACAGATTTTTTTAGGAGGACTTTAATCATGTTTGAGAACAACATTGCATATCTCAATAAACACAGGGATATCCTTTCTTTCCGCGACCTCGCGAAAAGCACTGTCACCACCTACATATCCTATCTGACCACCTATATAGGATGGGTCGAGGAACAGCTCCCCGAACGTCTCCTTTCATCAGTCACATGGGAGGAGATCCGCTCCTATGTCAAATGGCTCAAGGACGTCAGAGGGCTGAACCCCAGGACCATCAACGTCCATATCGCACAGCTACGGGACTTCTTTTACTATGTCCTACACAAGGACTGGGACAAGCGGGAAGTCCCCTACCTTCACTTCGACCAGTTTCTTCCGAACGTCCCGACAAAGGAGCAGGTCAATGCTATCATCGATTCTATTTCCAATCCGAAGCATAAAGCTGAGATTGCACTCCTCTATTCTTCCGGCATCCGTGTCAGTGAGCTCTGCCGCCTGCACTGCGGCGATATCATACGTTCCAGGAACTGCATCTACATCGCCCGCAGCAAGAACCGTTCTGATCGCTATGCTGTGCTTTCCGACAAGGCATATGGACTCCTGGTATCTTATATCCGGTCTGCTTATCGCGGCGCCAGGCCGGAGGACTGGCTGTTTCCCGGGCAGAAGGAGAACTCCCATATCTGTGAGCAGTCTATCTATAACATCTTCGTCCGCCATCTTGACCAGGCCGGCTTCGCTGACTGCGGCTTCAATCTCCATAGCCTTCGTCACGCTTTCGGACTTCATCTCTATGAATCCGGCACCGACCTGATCGCCATCAAGGAGGCAATGGGGCATAGATCCCTGTCCTCCACTGAAGTATATCTCGCCCTTGGTATCGGGAACGGGAGGAGCGTGAAGAGCCCCTATGACTCCGACTGATTCTTCTTACCCGATCCGTGATGCCTTCCGCCGCTTTTTTCCGAATTATGCTGAACTGCATCCGTTCCTTCCCATGGAACAGCTGAAAGTGGCTTCCTCCATTATGCGATGCAAGACCGGAGAACTCGGCTACAATGTCAGTTACTGTGATGACTGCGGCTATCCTTTGGTCCACGCCGTCTCATGCAACAACCGTTCCTGTCCCTGCTGTCAGGCTCCACTCGAAAAGAAGTGGGAGCTTGAGCGGAATACCGAACTGATAAGCGGTATCGCCTACTTCCACGTTGTCTTTACCATACCGCACGACCTCAATACACTGGTCAAAGCGAACCTGAAGATACTGCTTGGCCATCAATTCAAATGTGTACAGGACACGCTGCTCGCGCTCTGTGCCGATCCGAAGTTCATGGGGGCAACGCCGGGGATCCTTTCTGTACTGCACACCTGGGGGCAGAAGCTCGTTTTTCACCCGCATATTCACGTTTGCCTCTCCGGCGGGGGAATCACGCCTGCCGGTCAGTTCGTGGAAACAAGGCATAAAGGCTTTTTCCTGCCCAGGACTGTACTGGCCACCATGTTCCGCGCAAAATACCTGTGCGGCCTGAAAGAGCTTTATGACAGCAGCCGTCTGAATCTCTCCCATACGAAAGACCTCGAAGTTCCTGCCAAATGGCAGGCATTCATCAACAGGCTGTTCGCGAAGGAATGGATCCCTTTCATCGGTGAGACTTTTAACGGCCGGGGGAATGCCATACGATATCTTGCCAGGTATTCTTTCCGCACCGCGATCGCCAACAGCCGTATCATGGCAGTAACTGATACACATGTAACTTTCCGTTATAAGGACTATGCCGACGGGAGCCGCGAGAAAACACTTACCGTCAGAGGTACTGATTTTATCGGGATGTTCCTGCAGCACGTCCTTCCCAGGGGCTTCAACCGGGTCAGATTCTCCGGATATCTTACGAACTGTAGGAAGACAAAGAACCTGAAGCTGATCCATCAATTAAGAGGTTCTGTTTACACAGGCAACCCCTATCGGAAGATGTGTATCGCTGAGCTCATCCTCTCGCTGTACGGCAGGGATATCTGCACCTGCCCGGAGTGTTCCGGAAAAATGATTCGTCTTCCGAGGGGGATGCCCAAAAGTGAACTGCCTCCGCGACTCATGAGATGCTTTAGCGCGGTGTGCTGAATATACCTATTTTGGGGCCGCCCGAACAGGACGGCCTGAGAGTCATGCCTGAATATTCTTGATATCCAGTTCTCTTCAAAAGCAATGATTCCCTTAGGCTTTGGTTTCAATGAGAATCAAAGGCATCAAAACTGCATAAGTCAGGATGCAAGCGTGACAGGGTTCAAAAGAAAAGTACGAAATCCGGGGCCTGAAGATCATATCAGGCTCCATTTCTTTGAGCCCGGACTTCGAACTTTTCTAACCTATTCTTTGGATACAGTCTTACATAAGCTGAAATGATGTAAATAATACTGAACCATGTAAGATAATTAAACACAA
>JAFYIC010000130.1 GCA_017538845.1 Bacillota bacterium
ACTGTGCGGAAATATCTATATCAACATAAGTGTCATAAACGTTTCCGAGATGGGAGGATGATCTGCTCTTGCCGTAGCGCACGGTTACCGTACCGCTTTCATCATTCTCAAGGAGCCGCGTCATATCCCTTATGCATCTTCCCTGGTTCATCGCCCTTCCGAAGGTGTGCTTATACTTATTGTATCTTTCCTCTGCACCCTGAGCGATCTTGCTGACGAAATCGCGGACGCCCTGTTCCTTTACGGTCCTTACTCCCTTTTTGACCTTTATCATCTTCGGGAGCTCATAGGGATCCACTACCATCTGTCTGTAGCCCAGATCCAGTACCAGCCTTGCAGACATGTACTTTCTCCAGAATTTCTGCTTTTTCAGAAGTTCCTCGTTGTCAGAGCGGATCTTCGGCTTGGTGCAGTAGTCGCTGCCGTTGTACTCAAACTTGAAATCGCCGTTCTCTATGGACGCGACTATAGCCTTGCGGATCTTTTTCTTCGAAGGCACATTGCCGTATACTTCAGGTACGATATCGTACTTGTAATTTGACAGGTTCAGATATGCGTCCTTTGTTCGCTTCACCTTGCCGTCTATGGGGAAATCTATCTCCTTTACTTTTGCTATGAAGTAAGGGGTCTGTTCCACGATATTCATGTCGATCTCATGCTCGTTCTTTTTGAGGCCATAGTAAGACAGCACCGAATCCACGATATCGCTGCCCTTCAGTTCCTCGAGCTGGTCCTTGATGTCATATTCAAAATCAAAATAGTTGATCCTGTCTATGGTCCGCCCGTCTTTTCTTATGGTAAACGGCGTCCTGTTCCATTTTTCAGTCAGTTTCGCCGCTGCAGCCTCAACGGTTTTCCCGGAGCAGTCCACACCGTTTATGAACGTGTTCCTGCTGAATCTGTCAGGATCATGATTCTTGTATATCGCCCAGCCGCAAAGGCCTGCAGCGATAACGATAAGTATTAGGATGAATATCAGGAATTTTTTCATTTAGCAACTACCTTTCTCTTACCTGCGGCTGCGCAGCATGTGTGCGCGAAAGCCTCGGCATACCCCTGCAAAAAGGTACTTTTATTACGATTCTATTATATCACATTTAAGCCAGATACAACTGAAAAAACAGCGCAGTTGATAAAAAAACGGACACCCCCGCAAGATGCGGAAAAAACTTCAGAAAAAGTGAAAAAACTTTGAATTTTTTATTGACATATGCCATTAACTGCATATAATAATATATAGATGGCATATGCCAGTAACCCGAAACACCTTCTACCTACGGTTTCGGCTGCCGGCAGATGCAGATCTTATAACCATTTTCCTTACCATATCAAATTTCATAGACAATCCTAAAAAAACCTGTTGTATAAACAACAGGCTTTTTTATTCATGAGTTTTTTGGCGACGAGGACATCACGATGGCGCAGTCTGCGTCGTCGGCGCGCTAGATCTCAACGATATGGAACTTCTTCTTGCCCTTCTGGATCATCAGCTTGCCGTCTTCGAACATATCCTTTGTGACGTTCATCTTCTTGTCGGTGACTTTTTCGCCGGCCAGTTTCAGACCGCCCTGTTCTATAGTCCTGAAGCCTTCGCCGTTGCTGGATACCAGCCCAAGCTCTCTTATGAGATTTACAAGACCCATGCCTTCGCCTTCGAACTGCGCCGCATCCATCTTCGTGGTCGGGATATTGGCTGCGTTGCCGCCGCCTCCGAAAGCTGCTCTTGCGCCGTCCTGGGCTTTCTTCGCTTCTTCCTCACCGTGTACCAGTTTAGTGACTTCGTAAGCCAGGATCTCCTTGGCTTTGTTTATCTCAGCTCCCTCGAGAGCGGAAAGTTCATTGACTTCTTTCATCGGAAGGAAGGTGAGCATTCTGAGACATGTGTTCACATCAGCATCTTCAACGTTTCTCCAGTACTGATAGAATTCATAGGGGGAGGTCCTGCTTGCGTCCAGCCAGAGAGCGCCCTTCTGGGTCTTGCCCATCTTCTTGCCTTCGCTGGTGGTCAGCAGTGAGAATGTCATGCCGTATACCTGCTTGCCGATCATCCTTCTCGAAAGGTCTGCGCCTGCCAGAATGTTGGACCACTGGTCGTTGCCGCCGAATTCGATCTTCACGTCTATGTCTCTGGCCATTACCATGAAGTCATAAGCCTGCATGAGCATGTAATTGAATTCGAAGAATGAGAGGCCTCTTTCCATCCTCTGTTTGAAAGCCTCGGCTCTCAGCATGTCGTTTACGCTGAACCTTGAGCCCACCTCGCGGACGAACTCGATATAGTTCAGGGGTCTCAGCCATGCGGCGTTGTTCACTGCCACGGCTTTGCCCGGCTCGGGAGTCTTGTTCTCGTGACCGGGGGCGTATACCCCGTCGTTGCCCTCATACTTCCACTCGTCGTCAAATTCAAGATATCTGTCAAAGAGCTTCTTGAACTGGGCGCAGTTGTAATCGATGGTCTCAGTGGTCATCATCTGACGCATGTCCGTTCTTCCGGACGGATCTCCCACCATGCCTGTGCCGCCGCCTATGAGAACTACCGGGGTATGACCGTATTTCTGCATGTACATCATGATGATTACCTGCATGAAATGGCCTACGTGAAGGCAGTCTGCCGTCGGGTCGAATCCGATATAGAATCTGACCTTTTCCCTTCCCAGCATATCTCTCAGGGCAGCTTCATCTGTGCACTGTTCGATGAAGCCTCTTTCTTTCAGTACATCGAACACATTGGTGTGTTCGCTCACATCGTCTCTTATAAAATCTTTCACTGCTTTGACCTTTCTCTGACCTGCCGCCTGTCCGGGGATCAGGTCCGAAGTTTTTTATTTCAGTTTTTCGTCCAGGATCGCCAGTTCTTCCTTCAGTTTATCGGGAAGCTTGTCGCCGAACTTCTCATAGAATTCATGAACGCCTGCCGCCTCTTCACGCCACAGTTCCTTATCGATGGAAACGAGACCTGCAAGAGTCTCTATGTCGATATCCGTTCCTTCCAGATCGATATCTTCCGGCTTAGGTACGTAACCGATCTCTACTTCATTGGCGTCAACTTTGTCTTCGCATCTCTTGAGGATCCACTCAAGAACTCTCAGGTTGTCGCCGAATCCCGGCCAGATAAAGTCGCCGTTCTCATCTGTTCTGAACCAGTTTACGTTAAATATCTTAGGCGGATTGGTCATCTTCTTGCCCATATCCATCCAGTGCTGCCAGTAGTCGCCCATGTGGTATCCGCAGAACGGGAGCATTGCCATCGGGTCTCTTCTTACCACGCCGACTTCGCCGGTTGCAGCTGCAGTCGTTTCTGATCCCATTACGGAACCTACGAATACGCCGTGATCCCAGTCTCTCGACTGATATACGAGCGGAGCTGTCTTGGCGCGTCTGCCGCCGAATATGATCGCTGAGATCGGAACTCCCTTGGGGTTCTCGAATTCCCGTGAGATGCACGGGCAGTTCTTTGCCGGCGCTGTAAATCTGGAGTTGGGATGAGCGCCCTTTTCGGTGCTGTCAGGCGGCCATATCTCGCCCTTCCAGTCCTCTGCGTTCAGCGGACGGTCCGGAGTCATCTTCTCCCACCATACCGTATTGTCGTCCAGATTCCTTACCACGTTGGTAAAAATCGAATTCTTCTTCGTTGATGCCAGGGCGTTCGGATTGGATTTATCGTTGGTTCCCGGAGCTACTCCGAAGAAACCGTTCTCCGGATTGACTGCCCAGAGTCTTCCGTCTTCGCCTATCCTCAGCCACGCGATGTCATCGCCTACGCAGTAAACTTTCCACCCTGCCTTCCTGTATTTCTCCGGAGGTATGAGCATAGCCAGATTTGTCTTGCCGCAAGCAGATGGAAATGCGCCTGTTACATAACGTACGTGTCCTTCAGGATCCTCGATTCCCAGAATGAGCATGTGCTCTGCCATCCAGCCTTCCTGGTGACCCAGGTGTGAAGCGATCCTCAGGGCCAGGCACTTCTTGCCCAGCAGTACGTTTCCACCGTATCCCGAATTTACTGAGATGATGGTGTTGTCTTCCGGGAAGTGGGAAATATATCT
>JAFYIC010000131.1 GCA_017538845.1 Bacillota bacterium
CCGCTCATGGACAGGATGGAAGTCATCGAAGTGCCGGGATACACTGAAGAGGAAAAGGTAAAGATCGCCCAGCAGTATCTGATCCCTAAGAAGGTGAAGGAGCACGGCCTCGAAAAGAAGAGCATTACCATTCCGGAGAAGAGCATCAGGGATCTGATCAACTATTATACACGTGAATCGGGAGTCAGGAACCTTGAGAGAGAGATAGCGAACCTGTGCAGGAAGGTGGCCAAGAAGACAGTCGCCGGAGAAGGTAAGAGGTTCAATATAACTCCGAAGAAGATAGAGGAATACCTGGGCAAGAAGAGATTCCGCTACGACATAATCAAAGACGAGAAACAGGTGGGTCTTACCACGGGACTGGCATGGACGGTAGTGGGCGGAGAGACTCTGGATATCGAAGCAACCGTCATTCCGGGAACGGGCAAAATAGTCCTCACCGGACAGATGGGCGACGTGATGCAGGAGTCCGCTACTACGGGTATCAGCTACATCAGGTCTGTGGCGGACAAACTTGGTATAGACGAGAATTTCTACAAGGAAAAGGATATACACATCCATATTCCTGAAGGCGCTGTCCCGAAGGACGGCCCATCCGCGGGAGTGACCATGTGCACAGCAGTGATCTCAGCGCTGACCGGCATTCCGGTAAGAAAAGACATCGCTATGACAGGCGAGATCACACTGAGAGGCAAGGTGCTTCCTGTAGGCGGAATAAGGGAAAAAGTACTTGCTGCCCACAGAGCAGGCATCAGGAAGGTGCTTCTGCCGCAGGACAACAAACGCGACATAGATGAGATACCTGAAGCAGTGCGCGAAGAGATGGAATTCGTGCTCCTGAAGGACGCCGATGACGCCCTCCGGCAGGTGCTGACCGGCAGGAAGAAGATCAGGCTCTCATAGAGGTGCGGAGATGATTATCAGGGAAGCGGCTCTGGAAGCCATGGCTGCAAAACCGTCCCAGTATCCTCCCGAGGATCTGACGGAAATAGCCTTTGCGGGAAGGTCCAACGTGGGGAAATCCTCACTGCTGAATCTTCTGACCGGCAGGAAAAAGCTGGCTTATGTCAGCGGCAGCCCGGGAAAGACCAGGACCATCAACTTTTACAGGATAAACGACAGTTTCCGGATCGTGGATCTGCCGGGTTACGGATATGCGAAGATATCGAAGAAGGTCTCGCAGGAGTGGGGCCGGATGATGGAAACGTATCTGGAAAAGCGGCAGAATCTGGCGAAGGTAGTACAGCTTGTAGATATACGCCACGAACCGACGGCTCAGGACAGACAGATGTATGACTATCTCAGGTATTACGGCCTGGACGGGATAGTCGTTGCGACGAAAGCCGACAAGGTGTCATCCAATCAGAAGCAGAAACAGATCAGCGTCATAAGAAAGAGCCTTGATCTTTCGGCAGAGGATCTGGTGATACCGGTGTCCGCCCTGAAAAAGACGGGGCATGATAAGCTTCTTGAGGTGCTTGAGCAGCTCATATAACCGGATAAACGGAGAAGAACTATGCAGTGGCTTTTCAGATTCAGGTTGATATACGGTCTCGCGAGGACCCTCGCGCGGCTGTTTTCGATCAAAAAAGCACAGCGGGTAAAAGAAGATAGAGAGAACGGCCATCTGGCGAGAAATTTCAAGGGCCGTAAGGTTATTGACGTTAATTTCACAGTAGAAGAAGAGGATGGAAAGGGAATCTAAAATGGCTAATGATGCGACTGTAGGAACAGTACTGATCACCGGTAAGGAGATCGCCACCAGAGCGGAAGAACTGGGCAAGAAGATAACAAAGGATTACAAGGGAAAAGAACTGGTTCTCGTAGGTATCTTAAGAGGCGCGGTCATGTGGATGGCGGAACTGATGAAAAGCATAAATCTTGAGGATCTTACCATCGACTTTATGGCTGTTTCCAGTTACGGCGCGGCTACCAAGAGCTCCGGACAGGTCCAGATCAACAAGGATCTGAACTCGGATATCATGGGCAAGGACGTAATAATAGTCGAGGATATAGTCGACACTGGAGTGACTTTGAGTTACCTCCGCAATTACCTGAAGAACAGGGAAGCAAACAGCGTAGAGATCTGCTCCATGCTGGACAAGCCTGAAAGAAGAGAGGTCAACGTGCCTATCAAATACAAAGGCTTCGAAGTCGACAACCTGTTCATCGTAGGATACGGACTTGACTACGACCAGAAATACAGGAACCTTCCGTATATTAGTTTCCTGAACGAATAAACGGCAGAACGTCTTCCCGGTAGGGGAGCGGACATCTGCAGACGATAACGAAAGAAACGGGACCGCTGAGTATATCTGGCGGTCCTGATTAAAAAAGGCTCCTTCTGCAGGAGGGAGCATACCACAGGAAAGGTTTTGTGACATGTACGATATCTGCATAATCGGAGGCGGCGCCTCCGGCATGACCGCGGCAATAGCTGCTCATCAGAAGAACGACGGGGCAGCCATCTGCATCATAGAAAAAAACGAGATACTGGGCAGGAAAATCCTTGCCACCGGCAACGGCCGCTGCAATCTCAGCAATGAAGGGTGCGAGAACAAAGATGACACTCTTGATTTCCTGAAGAGGCTGGGGATATATACAAGGACCGATGAGGAAGGCAGGATCTACCCGTATTCCGAGCAGGCTTCCCAGGTAAGGGCTATCCTTTCGGATCACGCCAGAACAGCATGCAGCAGGATCATACTGGGGCAGAGCGTTTCCTCAGTGGAGAAAAAAGACGATGTCTTCGTCGTAAAGACAGAAGGCGGGGAGACAGTGGAAGCGCAGCAGCTGATTATCGCATCCGGCGGTAAGGCGGCTCCACAGCATGGGACCACCGGCGACGGATACGCTTTCGCGAAAGCGCTGGGCCACACTGTCACGAAACTGGGACCTGCGCTGACCGGCGTAGAGACTGAAGATGACCTTTCACCCCTGAAAGGCGTGAGAGCCAAATGCGAGGCTTATCTTTTCGAAGGCATGGACAACATATGGAGAGAGCCGGGCGAAGTCCAGTTCACCGAGGACGGTCTTTCCGGCATATGCATTTTCAATATGGTATCCATGATCAGACTCAGACCGGGCGAGACATACAGAGAGGCCATGCACAGGTATGAGATAGGAATAGATCTGCTTCCCGATTTTGATGAGGAAGAATTCATCGCCCTTCTCAAACAGAGAGAGCAGATGGAGGACATAAAGAAAGAGAGCAGAAGACTCCTGACCACTTTCGTCAACGACAAGATAGCGGATTTCATTATAGAAAAATCAGGCACCGAAGCCCATGAACTGGCGGCGGCGCTGAAGTACAGCCGCTTCAAGGTGAGGAGTGTCAAAGGCTGGAAGGACGCCCAGTGCACTGTCGGCGGAGTGCCCTATGATGAAGTGGACAGCGAGACCATGAAGTCACTGAAGACGGAAGGTCTTTACTTTGCGGGAGAGATAATGGACTACGACGGTCCCTGCGGCGGATTCAACCTTCAGCACGCATGGGAGACCGGCATAAAAGCAGGAAAAGCCGCAGCTGCGGATATTACCCGGGCTGACGACTGACCTGCGGTGAAAAGACCTGAAGAAAGAGGCGCAGAATGGGTGCTGTTTCATACAGGATCAGGGAGATAAAGCTGAGTCCTGACGATGAAAAGAAGAGAATACCCGAAAAGATATGCAGAAAACTGGGTCTTGAGGAGTCAGATATATTAGAGTGGAAAATAGTCAGAGAATCCATCGACGCCAGAAGAAAACCTGATGTGAAGCTGGTGTATACGGTGGATTTTGTCTGTGAAAAAGAAGGTCTTCTGGACAGAAAAGGCGTGAAGATCAGCGAGACCCCGGACGAGACTTACGTGATGGGAAAATGCGAAAGAAAGCCCGCCAGAAGACCCGTTATAGTCGGGTCGGGTCCATGCGGCATGTTCGCGGCTTACGTGCTTGCTCATGCCGGAGCGGAGCCTCTTGTGCTTGAGCAGGGAGCACCCATGGACAGACGTGTGAAGGACGTTGAGAAGTTCTGGAAGGAAGGCGTCCTGGACACAAGATCCAACGTCCAGTTCGGCGAAGGGGGAGCGGGCACTTTCTCCGACGGTAAGCTGACCACGGGAATAAAGGACGTACGCGTAAAAAAGATACTGGAAGTCTTTGCCGCCGCGGGAGCGGGAGAAAAGATCCTGTACAGCAGCAGACCTCACATAGGCACAGATGTGCTGAGGAGGGTGGTAGTGGCTCTCAGAGAGGAAATAGAGGCCCTTGGTGGCACATATATGTTCGACACTAAGATGAGCGACATCATCGTTGAGGACGGCGCTGTCCGGGGCGTGGAGACCGAGAGCAGAGACGGAGACAGGCAGGTGATACCGGCAGATCACGTGATACTTGCGCCGGGTCACAGTTCGAGAGATACCTTGAGGATGCTTGCGGAAAAACACATACCCATGGAGCAGAAGCCCTTTTCCATGGGCGTGAGAGTGCAGCATCTCCAGTCGGTCATAGACAGGGCTCAGTACGGGGACGAAGAACTGGCTGAAAAGCTGGGCCCCGCAGACTACAAACTCAATCACAGATGTGAGGACGGCAGGGGCGTATATACCTTCTGCATGTGTCCGGGAGGCGAAATAGTGAGAGCCTCATCTGAAGAAGGCGGTCTTGTGGTCAACGGAATGAGTTATTCCGACAGAGGCGGGAAATATGCAAACAGCGCCCTTTTGGCGGATATAAAGACATCCGACTTCGGGTCGGATGATCCTCTTGCGGGAGTCTTTCTGCAGGAAAAATATGAGCGCCTTGCTTTTGAGAACGGCGGGGGAGATTATTCCGCGCCTGAAACTTTATGGAAATATTTCAAAGAAAAAAGCCCTGAAGCAGGGCCTGTGCGGGATTCTCTTCCCGGTTATGTAACTGACGCCATCATAGAGGCTATGCCTCATCTGGGCGGGAAACTGAAAGGATTCGACGATCCCGATACTCTCATGGTGGCCATAGAGAGCCGCAGTTCTTCCCCCGTAAGGATACTGCGCGACAGGGAAAGCCTCCAGAGTGTGAAGGGACTTTATCCTTCAGGTGAGGGGGCAGGCTACGCCGGCGGAATAGTTTCCGCTGCTGCCGACGGTATGAAGGCAGCAGAGAAAGTCATATCATCCATAAACAGTTCTGACAAATAGCCGCATCGCCGGCTATTTCTTTTCGTAGATACCGTATCCGCTGGTCTTGTCACCAAGATAGATTTTGCCGTCCTGAAGAAGACCTGCCTGGGTGCATCCGCTGGCGGTCACTTCAAGTACGTCATCGTCCAGTACCCAGGTGCCCTCGGCTTCGTTCTCTGACATATTGATGGTGACTTTGCCGTCCTCGGTGAATGTCATGGTAGATTCCACGTCGCCCATGCCGTAATCCTCAAGACTCTGTTCAACGCCGTTCATCTGCCATCCCGTAAGCTGCCATGTGCCTACTATTCCGGATTTATCTTTTCCGCAACCTGTGACAGCGATCATGCTCATCACCAGGATCACAGCTGTAAGTACGACAATTATCCTTTTTTTCATATCATTTCCTCCTTAGAGTTTGCCAATCGTATTTGTTCCCCGGACGGCTATTTTTCCAGCAGACTGCGGCCTGTCATTTCTTCCGGCGCAGGTATATCCATCAGATCCAGAAGAGTAGGAGCCAGGTCAGCCAGCCTTCCGCCGTCTTTCAGTTTGTGGGGCTTGTTCGCTATGTTCACAAGCGGCACCGGATTCAGGGAGTGAGCCGTCACCGCGTTTCCGTCCGCGTCTATCATATCGTCTGCGTTTCCGTGATCTGCGGTCATCAGTATGGTGCCGTCTTTTGCCAGCACCGCGTCCGCGATCCTCGGTACACATTTGTCCAGCGCTTCTATGGCTTTCATAGCGGCTTCCATTATACCGGTATGTCCCACCATGTCCGCATTGGCGAAGTTCAGTATGATAACATCATACTTGTCAGACTCTATCATTTCAATAACTTTGTCCGTCACAAGATAGGCGCTCATCTCAGGCTGCATGTCATATGTGGGCACCTTCGGTGACGGTATGAGTATCCTGTCTTCATTCTCATTGGGCTCTTCCACGCCGCCGTTGAAGAAGAAGGTGACGTGAGCGTATTTCTCAGTCTCCGCTATGCGGAGCTGTTTCAGCCCAAGTGAGGACAGATATTCTCCCAGAGTGTTCTTTATATGTTCAGGCGGGAATGCCACCAGCACATTGGGCATATCCGCGTCGTACTGGGTCATGCACACGTAGCACAGATCCCCGATGATCTTTTTCCGTTCAAAGCGGTCGAAGTCACCTTCGTCCGATACGCAGGCCCTCGTTATCTCGCGGGCTCTGTCAGGTCTGAAGTTGAACATGATGATGCTGTCGCCGTCATTTGCCGTGGCAACGGGCTTGCCGTTTTCCATGACCACTGTCGGCAGCACGAATTCGTCGTTCTCATCCCGCTTATATGCATTCTCAACGGCTTCAACGCCGCTTTCCGCAGTTTCGCCCACACCGAGAGTGATGGCGTCATACGCCTTCTGTATCCTCTCCCAGCGGTTGTCTCTGTCCATGGCGTAGTAGCGGCCGGATACAGTCGCTATTTTGCCCAGACCCTTTTCTTTCATGTATTCATCCAGACTTTTGATATATGTGACTGCGCACCTGGGCGGTACGTCACGGCCGTCAAGGAAACAGTGGACGAAGAGCTTCTCCACGCCTTTTTCCTTTGCCATATCTATGATGCCGAAAAGGTGGTCGATATGACTGTGCACGCCTCCGTCGGAAACGAGACCGAAAAGATGAAGAGCGGAACCGTTGGCTATGACATGGTCCATGGCCGTATTCAGTGCGGCATTGGACTTCAGCCTTCCGTCTTCAATGGCTTTGGATATATTCGTAAGTTCCTGGTAAACGATGCGTCCTGCGCCTATGTTCAGATGGCCCACTTCGGAATTTCCCATCTGTCCGTCGGGCAGTCCCACGTCTTCGCCGCACGCCATGATCCGGGTCTTCGGGTAGGTGGCAAAGATCCTGTCAAGA
>JAFYIC010000132.1 GCA_017538845.1 Bacillota bacterium
AACAAATATTAAATCCGGAACAGTTAAACTGACCCTGTACCGCGGCAAGAAAAAGATCGATACAACTAAAGTGCACAATGGCGAAAAGTGGTCATATAAAGTTACTTACGGTACCACGTGGTATAAAGCCAACAGGGGAACATATTACATCAAGGTACACAAGTCCAAGAAAGCAACGGGACAGTACAGGATCAAGTATTCAAAATAGCAGGTCATTTGCGAATGACACGGAACAAACGGGATGAAGGAGGATAAAAGCATGGATGCGTTACAATGCATAGCGACACGCCACAGCTGCAGGAAATTTGCAGATAAAGAAGTGTCCGATGAGACGATCAAAGAACTCATCTCTTACACTAAGAACGCGCCTACATGGAAGAACGTGCAGGAAGTGCGCTACTACGCAGTGAAGAATGATGAGATCAAAAAGAGGATAGCCGAAGAGGCAGTTCTCGGATTCGTCTACAACACAAAGACCATATCCAGAGCTCCGGTACTCATGGTAGAGACCGTGGTAAAGGGCATTTCGGGATATGAAAAGGACGGGACTCCCACCACGCCGCAGGACAGCCACTGGCAGTCATTTGACGCAGGCATATCCGCAGGGACCCTTGAACTGGCAGCATTTGCCATGGGCCTGGGCTCGGTTATTATGGGTATCTACGATGACTCGATCGTAAAGGGTATACTGGATATTCCTGAGAACGAGACAGTATCGGGACTCATCGCTGTAGGATGGCCCGCTGCTGAAGGAGAAGGCCCGGAGAAGAAAGACGTAGACGAGATCCTTTCATTCAGAGAGTGATCTGTGGTAAGACAATGAAAAAACCTTGCAGCCGCGAAAACGGTACTGCAAGGTTTTTTGTAATGGTACCCCCGATAGGAATCGAACCTACGACGCATGGCTTCGGAAGCCATCGCTCTATCCTCTGAGCTACGGGGGCACGTTTTTCAACGCTCTTGTATGATAACACAGCGCAGGCGGGGCTTCAAATACATTTTGCCGGCTGTGCGGTACAGATCCGCACGGAGGCTTTTACGGGAAATAAAAACGCAGCCGCTGTGTACGGCTGCATTTTGTTTCTGGCACCCCCGAGATGATTCGAACATCCGACGCACGGTTTAGGAAACCGACGCTCTATCCCCTGAGCTACGGGGGCACATTTTTCAACGCTCTTGTATGATAACACAGCGGGGCTTTTGCTTCAATGATTTTTTGTGCCGCAAAGCTTTTTACCGGCAGTATGAAAAAAGGACAAATTGATAAGACTGTGATATAATAACTGCGTGTAACCATATTGACGGGGTATGGGGACGCAAGGTGAAAAAATGACAGAGCAAAATACGGACTTTGCATATGAAAATGCAGAGAAGATAATTACAGAACATGCGTCACTTCCGCTGTGTATCATCGACAAAGACGGCAAGATAACTGCCGCCGGTTCCAGGATCGAGGAGGTTTTCGTGTACGACGGGATCATAGATTCCAAAATCTATGCGCTGACCGGATTCAGGAACGATACCATACGCAATGCGGCGAAAGACGGGAAGTCCCTTCTGCTTGTGAGAAACAGCAGGACCTTTGAAGTCCATGCCGATTTTCTTTATGACGCTGAAGATTCACCGGTCACACTTACCTTCGTGGACGTGACCGCGTACGAAAGGCTGAAAAAGCAGTACGAAGATGAAAGAACGGCCATGGCTATCGTCCATGTGGACAATTTCGATGAACTTACGGAGAGCGTTTCTGAAGAAGCAAGTCTCACGGTAGCCTCGGAGATAGACAAGATACTGCGGCAGTGGGGCGCGGCAGCCAATGCTTCGGTCACCAGATACAAGGACGACTGCTATTTCGTGATCCTTCAGACCCATGAACTTGAAAAGATCAAGCAGGGCAAGTTTGCCATACTGGATGAAGCCCGGCAGATAGATACGGAGAACGATTTCCCGGTGACCATAAGCATGGGAATAGGAATGGGCGGCAGGACGTTGTACGAGAATGAAAGATATTCCATCGACGCCTTCGATCTGGCTCTTGGAAGAGGCGGAGACCAGGTGGTCATAAAGAACGTGGACAATATCGAGTACTACGGCGGCAAGACCCAGACCGTGGAGAAGACCAACAAGGGCAAATCCAGAATAATCGCCCATGCGCTCAGACATCTGATGGAACAGTCAGACCACGTGATCATCATGGGACATCAGAGTCCGGATATGGATTCCTTCGGCGCGGCAGTGGGAGTTCACCGCTTCTCGAGACTCTGTGAAAAAGAAGCGTTCATCATAATAAACGATTACAACGAAGGACTTGCGGACATATACCAGGCAGCCAGGGAGATCGATGAATACAATTTCATTTCTTCCGAAAGAGCCATCGACATGGCGGACGCGGGCTCACTTGTCATAGTAGTGGACACCAACAGGCAGAGCAGAGTTGAATGCCCGGAACTTCTGGATATAACGGAGAAGATCGTAGTCATTGACCATCATAGAAAGGCTACGGACTTTATCGACAACGCAGTGCTGGAATACACCGAACCCTATGCGTCATCGGCTTCGGAACTGGTAACGGAGATCATACAGTACGCAGGCGGGAAAAGGACTCTCAGCAGATTCGAGGCGGAAGCCCTGCTGGCGGGCATAACCGTAGACACCAACCGTTTCGCTATAAAGACAGGAGTGCGTACGTTTGAGGCGGCATCCTGGCTCAGACGTTCAGGAGCCGACACCACGGAAGTCAAGAGATATTTCCAGTCCGACATGGAAATGTTCAAAACGAGGGCGGCATGTATAGCCAACGCTACGTTCAACGATGACGGCGTGGCCATGTCCATATGCCCGGGCGAGAACATCAACGCTCAGATAGTCAATTCCCAGGTGGCGGACGAACTGCTGACCATAAAAGGCGTACAGGTAAGTTTCGTCGCCGGCAAGAACGAATGCGGACAGACCGTAGTCAGCGCAAGATCACTGGGAACGATAAACGTCCAGACCATAATGGAGGAACTGGGCGGAGGCGGACATCTTACCACTGCGGGAGCACAGGTGGATATGTCACCGGAAGAGGCTCTGGAGGTACTGTCCGAAAAACTCAAGGCGATATTTGAAAAAGAAAAGCAGGAGGACTGATAATGATAGTAATATTACTCAAAGACGTAAAAGGCGCAGGCAAAGCAGGCGAAGTAGTAAAGGTGAGCGACGGATACGCCAGGAACATGCTCATACCGAAGGGTTTTGCCAAAGAAGCAACTGAGGGAAATGTCAGGAATCTGGAAAAGCAGAAGGCTATAATGGCTGAGAAACAGGCTGAAGCAAAAGCAGCCGCGGAAGAACTGGCAGATAAAATCAGTCTGATCGCAGTGGATATCAAAAGCAAAGGCGGCGAAGGCGGAAGGCTTTTCGGCTCCATAACATCGAAGGATATATCAGAAGCTCTTGAAGAGCAGCACGGTATAAAGATTGACAAGAAAAAGATCGTACTGGACGCGCCGATCAAACAGGTCGGTGATACGGAAGTGACCGTCAAGGTCTATCCGGAAGTGCAGGCTCAGCTGAAGGTGTCGGTCACAGTCTGACATAGCGGGACGCGATATGACATGCCGGAAACGATCCGGCCCGGCGGATACCGGCCGCCAACTGATCACGTAATAACACGAGAAGGAGTATATATACGAAATGGAAGAAAGAATCCCTCCGCAGAATCTGGACGCGGAAAAATCAGTGCTAGGAGCAGCGATGCTCAGCAAAGATGCTCTCATGGACGTTGTGGAAGTCGTAAGACCTGATGATTTTTACAACAATAACAACAGAGAGATATTCAGCGCCATATGCAAACTGAATCAGGAAGGTTCCCCGGTAGATACCATAACAGTTTCCGAGGAACTTAAGAGAAGAGCCGTGCTGGATTCGGTGGGCGGCCGTGTTTACGTGGCTTCCCTGGCGGCAGATGTGCCTTCCACATCCAATGCGGTTGAATACGCCCGTATCATAGCGGAGAAAGCCACACTGAGAAGGCTCATAGAAAAAGGCGGGCAGATATCGGAAAAGGCTTTTGATTCCGATGCTTCGGCCGGAGAAGTCCTGGAATTCGCGGAAAAAGAGATCTTTGATATCGGACAGAGACGTCAGAGGAAAGACTTTGTCCACATAAAAGACGTCCTCGTGGATAATATCGAAGCTATCGACAAAGCTTCCCAGATAGAAGGGAACCTGATAGGGATCACAACGGGTTTCAAGGACCTGGATGACAAGACCACAGGCCTTCAGAACGGCAATATGGTCGTTGTTGCGGCCCGCCCCGGTATGGGAAAGACCGCATTCGCGCTCAGCATCGCTCAGGCAGCGGCAATAAAAGGCAAAGGCACCGTGCTCATATTCAGCATGGAGATGACCAGAAACGACTTGGGCCAGAGACTTCTTTCCATGGATTCCAAAGTCGATCTACAGAAGATCAAGACCGGAGATCTGGAGAGGAGAGACTGGGATCAGATAAATCTGGCTCTTGATGAACTGTCTCAGGCGGATATAAACATAGACGATTCGTCCAGGACCATGGTGGAGATACGTAACAAGTGCAGGAGGCTTAAAGCCGCGAGAGGTCTGGATCTGGTGATCGTCGACTATCTGCAGCTGATGAATTTCGAAGGCCGTTCGGAAGGCAGACAGCAGGAGATCACGACCATATCCAGATATATGAAGCAGCTGGCCATGGAGATGGAATGTCCGGTAATGGCGCTGTCACAGCTTTCGAGAAAACCAGAAGAACGTCCGAACCACAGACCGCTCCTTTCCGATTTGCGTGAATCCGGCGCCATAGAACAGGACGCCGACCTGGTACTGTTCCTTTACAGGGATGATTTTTACAACGGGGAAAACAGCGAGAGACCCGGCGAGTGCGAAGTAATCATATCAAAGAACAGAAGCGGTCCGGTGGGAACGGTATACGTTACATGGATCGGTAAATACACTAAATTTGCAGATAAAAGCGGTTATTCCAAATAGCACATCAGACAGGAGGTAAAGCCATGAGTGAGATCACAAAAGATACGATGGTATGCGATATCGTTGCGATCAGCACCGAAATGGAAAAAGTCCTCGTATCCTATGGTCTGAGCTGCTGCGGCTGTCCGGGGGCCAACGTAGAGACCCTTGAGCAGGCGGCGGAAGGACACGGTGTGGATCTTGGGGCTCTGTTGGCCGATCTGAACAGCAAACTGAAGTAAGAAGTTATCGCAGAAACAGACACAGATGAACAACAGGAGAAAAACTACAAAAGAATACTATCTCTTTGACACGAACGTGGAGAACATGTTCATCAACGAGTATATGCCCAATGCGCCGGGAGATTACGTCAAGGTGTATCTCTTTGCGTTGATGTATGCGGATCTGGATCAGCCTATGACTGACGAGATGCTTGCCAAGGAACTGGGCATGCAGGAGGAAGACGTGCGGGAAGCATGGGACTACTGGGAGGAACTGAAGGTGATCCACAGGACGGCTTACGGTGAAGAAGGCGTCCGTATCGAGTTCCTCAGCCTCAAAGAGCAGTTCTACGGCAAGAGCAACAGAAACGGTGGCGATGACGTGGAAGGGGCAATGCCTGTTCCGCCTGACGGCGTATATTCACAGGACGATCTGAAAAGCATGTTCGAATATCTCGAAAAAGTTGCGGGCAAAGCCTTCAGCGGCACCGAGATAATCGAGATACTCAACTGGGTCAATGAAACGGGAGCGGCGCCGGAAGTGGTAATGTATGCTTACCGGTACTGCTATTCGAAAAAGAAGACTAGCATAAAGTATATAGCCACGGTAGTTCAGCAATGGACAGAGAAGGGCCTGCGCGACGTGGAGGCGGTGGATGATTATCTGGCGGATACCGATCAGAGGAGATATCAGTACAGGCGGATATTCAGAGCCCTGGGCTTCATAGGAAGAGCTCCCACGGAGGAGGAGATGCGTAGGATGGACAGCTGGTTTGACGAAATGGGCTTTACCATAGACAAGGTTCTTGACGCTTGCAGTAAGACCAGCGGTATATCCAATCCGAACATCAACTACGTGGATTCAGTTCTTAAGAACTGGAAGAAGGAAGCGGACCAGCCGGGCAGCCGATCTGCGGCAGCCGTAGGCAAATACTATGAATATATAAGGGAAGAAGCGGAAAAAGACGCGGAGAAACGTCGCAGGGAAGTTCTGAAGAAACTCCCGCGGATACAGGAGATCGATGACGAACTCAACGAACTGAGCCGCGAGGCCACGAAGCTGATACTTTCCGGGTCGGACGCCAAGAAGGGCGCTCTAGACGCCAGGGTCAACGGGCTGCTGGAGGAAAGAGCCGTGCTCATGACGGACAACGGATTCCCGATGGACTATATGGATGTGAAATATCAGTGTGACAAGTGCAGGGATACCGGATTCACGGACACCGGTGAAAGGTGCAGCTGCTACGAAGAACGGGCGCGTGAAGCGGCAGTTTGGGAAAGCAAGTCCTAGTCTCACAGAACATTAAGATAATACAAAGAGCGGTAATACCGTGCTGATTGGCTGCCTCCGCAGGCGAAGCCGAGGACCGCAGTCAGTCAGTATGGTATTACCGCTCTTTTTTATTGCCTTTAAGAAGTGTGGTGTTTCTAGATCTTGCTTACCAGTTCCTCTATCGGAAGTTTCTTCTCGTATGCTTTGAGCAGTTCTGCTGAGGCGGTCACGTCACCCATAAGGATGCCGCCGCAGAACCTTCCGTTGAGGAAGTAGAGTTTCTTGTATATCTTCTTGGCGTTGTCGCTCAGTTCCAGAGTCTTGTAGACCTGATCCTTCTTGCCGCCGTTATCGCCTATAGCGAAGAGGGAAAGTCCGAATCCTGTGAATGCGTTGGACGGTGTGACAGGTGTGTATTCAACTTCGTCACCTGCCGCGTTAGCTCCCGCAACAGCACCCATTTCCAGAGCCTGATTGTAGATGCCTACGCTTACGCCGTTTACTGCGGCGCAGTCTCCGCATGCGAATACGTCAGCCGCGCTGGTTCTCATTCCGCTGTCCACTTCGATGAACCTGTCCACTTCGATGCCTGCCGCCGCGGCAAGTTCAGTGTTGGGTTTGTTTCCTGCGGAAACGATGATCATCTGCGCAGGATATACTTTTCCGTCCTTAGTCTTTACGCCTGTGACGGAATCGCCGCCTTCGAAGCACTCTACGGAAGCCTCAGTTACGAGGGTAGAGCCGCTTTCGTTTACGGCTGCCAGCAGTTTCATTGAGCCCGGGCCGTCAAGCTGCTTCTTCATGGGGCCTGTGCCTCTGTCCAGTATGGTCACGTTCTTTCCCGCACGGTTAAGTTCCCATGCGGCTTCCAGACCGAGGACGCCTGCGCCGACAACGACTACGTCCTGTACGGAATCCAGGTTTTCTCTTATAGCGTTTGCATCGGAAAGTTTCCTTATAACGAATACGCCTTCTTTATCGTTGCCCGGAGTAGGTGGCATGTTGCACTCCGCGCCGGATGCGATTATGAGTTTGTCATATTTTCTTTCTTCACCGTTGTCAAGGGTAAGATTCTTGGACTGTGTGTCTATGGCTGTTACTTCCGTATCAAGAGTAAGCCTTATCTTGTTTTCCTGATACCATTCAAGCTGTTTGCTGAAGAAACTGAGAGCATCGAATTCCGACAGAAGTCCCTTTGTCAGCTGTGGTCTGTTGTAGCAGAATACCGGCTCGTTGGAGATTATCTCTACAGGAGCAAGAACGTTTCTCTTTCTGATGGCTTCTGCCGCGGAAAGTCCCGCGATGCCGCCGCCAATGATCACGATGCTGTCCGTGTTCTGTGAAACGAATTCTATTTCCTTGTCTTCTACCGCAACGAACTGCTCAGGACCTACGCCGCATACCGGACATGATTCCGGAGGCTTCGGTCCCTCGATGATCTCGCCGCAGACAAGACATTTCCACTTGCCGCTTCCCGCAGGAGCCGTTTCCGGTTCAACGATCTTTCCTTCCAGTACGGAAAGGCCGAAGTTGTATCCGAATTCATAGGCTTCCTGAAGCTGCGCCGGTGACGGCTTGAAGCGTATTCTCAAGCCTTCTCCGAAGACCTGCATCTTCAGCTGGCGCAGTCTTTCGATTATGTGGGGAACGCCTTCGCCGCTCCAGCCGTATGAACCGAAAGCGGATGCGATCTTCTTTCCGTGGGTGCCGGCGAACATGCCTATGGTCAGGTTCCAGATAGGCTCCAGAGCTTCTCCCAGAATGGTCGGTGTTCCAAGCAGTATGCCGTCTGCCCAGTAGAGTTCGCCCCTGACTTCCGCTTCATCGGAATATACCATATCGTAAAGCTTCACGTCGATATCGCCGGAAGCCTTGATACCTTCTGTGATCTTGTCGGCCAGTTCTTCCGTGTAGCCGTAAGCCGAAACGTAAGGAACGACAACTGTCTTTTTCTCATTGGGGTTTACTTCCGTGGACCACTGTCTGCATATCTCGACGATCTTCCACGGATCATCATCCAGTACGGGACCGTGTCCCGGGCATATCATGTCGATGTCCAGATCTTTGATCTTCTGTATTCCGGAAAGGAGGTAACTCTTGAAAGGTCCGAGGATATTGTCAAAGTAATATTTCAGAGCCCGCATGTAGCCTTCCTCGTCGGTGACCTTTGAATGGAGTATCCCGTCAAAGCTGTAGTGGGATCCGAAGGAATCGCATGTGATGAGCGTCTTGTCCTCTTCCACGTATGTGTACATGGTGTCCGGCCAGTGAAGATTAGGCGCGGTTATGAAACGGAGAGTCTTGTCACCAAGCGAAAGAGTGTCCCCGTTCTTTACGACTATGGATACGAAATCCGTGTTGGTGATCTCTTTGATGAACTTGATGGCTGTGGCTGTACCCACCAGTTTGATCCCCGGGTTCATCTCGATCAGTTTCACCGCTGAACCCGCGTGATCCGGCTCGGTATGGTTCACGATTATATAGTCTATGTCTTTGATGTCCGAAAGGGATTGGAGACTGTCGATATACTGATCCATGAATTTGGCTTTGGCTGTCTCGAATATGGCGGTTTTCTCGCTTCCTTTCAGCATGTAGGAGTTGTACGTGGTGCCGAATTCAGTGTGCATGATTATATCGAACACATCCAGGTCCGGGTCCAGTACTCCCGTCCAGTAAAAGTTCTGTTTCAGTTCCAGAGTTTTCATATTGTGGCCTCCTTCCTAAAAAATCAGGCCGACTAAAAGCCGGCCCGTTTTTTACATATTAATCATCAGTCAGCTGAGTATGGCAGAAGCGCAACCACTCTTGCCCTCTTAACAGCTGTTGTAACGTCTCTCTGATGTATTGCACATGTTCCCGTGATCCTCTTAGGAAGGATCTTGCCTCTCTCGGTTATGTACTTTCTCAGTTTTTCAACGTCTTTATAATCTACAGTTTCTGCTTTATCGGCGCAGAACTGGCATACCTTTTTCCTGCGCATGCCGCCGCGTCTTTTGTTATCAAACATGGTCTGTTCTCCTCTCAAAATGGTATGTCATCATCATCGATGGCTGTGAATCCCGCGGGTACGGAATTGTTTGCCGGCTGGCTGTCCTGCTGCGGAGCCTGAGGTTCCTGAGCGAAGCCGCCCTGCGGAGCCTGCTGGTTCTGCTGGAAACTCTGTTCCTGACCAAAACCGCCCTGGTTCGTCTGACCGTATCCCTGGTTATTTCCCTGGAAACCGCCCTGACCGCTGTCATTCCGGTCTCCCCATTCAAGGAATTCCACTCTATCTGCAACTACGTCTGTAGTATAGATTTTTACGCCATCTTTGTTGGTGTAACTACCTGTTTGTAATCTGCCGTGTACGCCTACGAGTCTGCCTTTTTTCAGGAAGCGTTCGCAGTTTTCAGCCTGTCTGCCGAACACTACGATGTTCGGAAAGTCAGTCTGCTGTTCGCCGCCGTCCCTGCGGGGCGGTCTGTCGATAGCGATGCTGAACCTTGCTACTGCCATCTGTGTCTCGGCTGTGTAGCGTACATCCGGGTCTCTTGTGAGTCTTCCTATCAATGATACGCTGTTCATTTTGTACCTCTTTCCTATCTCTGGTCTTTGTTGACGATGAGATGTCTCATTACAACGTCAGAGATCTTAAGTCTTCTGTCGAGTTCCTTAGGTAACTCCGGATTTGCCTCGAACTGGATGACTACGTAGTAGCCTTCATTCTTCTTCCAGATCGGATATGCAAGCTTCCTCATTCCCCAAGTGTCTACTTCGGAGACAGAACCATCAGCTTCGATGATACCTTTTACAGTTTCGATCGCAGCTTCCTTCTTCTCGTCTTCGAGAGCAGGGTCGATAATGAACATAAGCTCGTAATTTGTCATTCTTTTCACCTCCCTGTGGACTAAATGGCGCTTCCCCTCACGGAAGCGCAGAGATTTTTGCGTGCTTAAACATTATACACGAAATAGTTGACATTTCAAACACTTTTTTGCCGGTAAAAAAGGCCTTCTGACGGTTATTTCCACAGTTTTTCCGGGTAGAGGCCCTTATCCTTCATGGACTGGAGGGCAGAGACCACATCATCGCGGTCCTCTTTGTATGTCACTCCGTACCATTTATCTTTGGAAGAGAGCACTTTTACCGTGGCTTTTCCTTCTTTGATCAGAATGTCGGGTATGCTTGGCAGGAAGTACTCTCCCTTAAGAGGATCCTCTGCCAGAGCTTTGTCGAGAAACGCCGGGAACCTTGCCACCATCTCATCCATCAGGCTCTTTGTGAAGCCCCAGAAGTTCATGGAAACTATGGTGTCTTTCGCAAGAGGCGACCAGGTCTCGCCCTTGTCTTCGCTGAAGCATATCTCGTCTCCCCGCGGCATTATCATTGTGCGCTCTGTGATCCCTGTTAGAAATCCTTCATCGTCGGTCTCGCACACGCCCCTGGAAACGTATCCGTTCTCGGTGATTGTCTGAGCAAGATCGAATCCTACCATGGACCAGCGAAATTTATCATCGTCTTCGGCCTTGAGCAGCTCTTCGTAGATCAGCTGAAACGCCTCGTGACCGTAATAATCGTCTGCGTTTATCACAA
>JAFYIC010000133.1 GCA_017538845.1 Bacillota bacterium
CGGCTCTCGATGAAATGGATGTTCCCCGCCACCCGGACATCCCAGGGATCATCAGCATACTGGAAGATCCTGAACTGAGCAGCCGGGAGCGCATGGGTCTTCTCGAGGAAAACATGGTGAACGTCCTTGAAAATGTCGTATTTGCAAGTTATCCTATTGTTGTTTATACGAGAGACAATCTTGAGCAGGAAGCCAGCAACAGGAACGTTTTCATGAGCGGAAGCGGACCCACTCTCTTCGCGTTTGCGGACGCTGAAAACAAAACCGCGCTTGAAGAAGACCTTGCCGCAAAAGGCATACAGAACATCTTCTGGGCAGAGACCTGTCTTCAGGAAGATCCTGAACCGGAAGATGACGAACCGGATACACCGGAAGACACCGTACAGACCACACAGACACTGATCTGAAGACAGGCAGAAACTATATGATCGAACTACACAGGAACGGAGACTGAAATGTTAGACATACAGAACCACAGACCCTTAAGAGAACTTGTTTACGAAGAATTGAAACACCGTATTCTCATCGGCGACATACATCCCGGTACCAGGATGATGGAAGTTGATCTGGCCAACGAGCTCGGCGTCAGCCGTACTCCTATCAGGGAAGCCATCCGCAACCTTGAAAAAGAAGGTCTGGTGACCATAGAGCCCCGCCGCGGAGCATATGCTTCGAAACTTGCCATGAAAGACGTCATAGATATCCTGGAAGTAAGGCAGGAGCTGGAGGGATTTGCCGCGTCGCTGGCAGCCGACCGTATAACGGAGGAGTATAAAGAAAAGCTGGAGGCAGTCAACAACGAATACAAAAGCGCCGTTGACGCCGGGAGCACAGAGGATATGGTCAGGCTGGATTCAGAATTTCACCGGCTTATCGTAGAAGCATGTGACAATCCGGTGCTTATGCGCATGATCACCCAGCTTCAGGAAATGGTGCTCCGCTTCAGATATCTCTATTATGAAGATCAGGAACGCGCCAAGGAACAGCCTGCCGCCCATCAGTTCATAATCGATGCGCTGGCATCAGGTGACGCGGAAAGGTCGCGCAAAGCTGCCCGTGATCACATCGATGACCTGAAGACTCTGGTTCTTAACGAAGGAGTGTAGGAAGGTCGCGCAGGGTGCAGGACGCAGAACATCGGCGCAGATACAGCCCAGGAACAGCGGATATAAGACAAACGAAAAACTGCAGGACATACGTCCCGCAGTTTTCTTTATGTGTAACTCATATTCTATAAAAGGGAGCCTTATTGTTTTCAGTCTTCCGCCTTATCAAGCTTCAGTTCTATAGTCATGGTGCTGTTGCCTCTGAGGATCTCATATTTCACTTTGTCCCCCGGCTTGTGGTTCTGGATCACGCTCTTGAGAGTATCCACGCTGTCGATGTCTTTCCCGTCCACCGAGAGAACTATGTCGTTGGCCTTGAAGCCTGCCTTCGTCGCATTGTTTCCTATTACTTCGGCAATATATACGTACGTCTGGGCCTGTTCTTCAAATCCGAAAAAATCGCCCATTCCGTAGTCACCGCTGCCGGTGCTCGTTTCACCGTAGGACATGCCTGTGTAGGCCTTGACCGCCGTTGTCTGCTGCTTGCCGGACATTATGCTTTCAGCCACTTTTGCCGCCGTATTGACAGGCACCGCGAATCCGAGACCTTCAACGTCAGAGCCTGATGACTTGGCTTCTATGATGCCCACCAGCTCGCCGTACTCATTGAAAAGTCCGCCGCCGGAATTACCCGGGTTTATTGACGCGTCTGTCTGTATCAGAGACATGGTCTGTCCTTCGATAGAAACCTCTCTTACCGGCTCGCTTATGATTCCTGCCGTAACAGTGCCGCCCAGCTCACCCAGCGGATTTCCTATAACTACCGCAAGGTCGCCGTTGTCGAGCTTATCGCTGTCACCGTATGTAGCAGTCTTAAGTCCTTTGACACCTATCTTTATCACCGCTATGTCCGTAGACGTGTCGGTGCCGACAACGCTGGCGTCGTATTCCTTACCATTGTGCAGTGTAACGGTTATCTTGTTGGCGTCTTCGATCACGTGATTGTTTGTGATGATATAGCCGTTCTCCTTGATGATAACGCCGCTTCCCGCTCCGGATGTGATGTACTGCTGCATCCAAGAGTCAGTAGTCGTGCCTTCTGTCCTGATCTCGACTATGGAATCCTCCACCATGTCGTTGATCTCTTTGACCGTCATCTTGCTCCCCGTCGCCTGTTCAGGCGTATATGTGGTCTGGGAGGTCGAAGACGAAGATCCGCTGTCCGAGTTCAGCCCGTAGGGGAAGTACTTGTCCGCCAGAAGGGATCCGCCGAATCCAGCGGCACCCGATATGGCCACGCACAGCGCCAGAAGCAGGGCTATCGCCTTCTTTGAAAGGGACGCCTTCTTCCTCAGTTTCTTTTTCTCAGATCTTCTTCTCTTGTCGATATCTATTGTCTGAAACCCCTTTTCTTTGTTTTCCGAATCCTTCAGTTCGTCCCGGAGCCATTGGTCCGTTACCGGTTCATCCTGCTTTTCCTCCGAAGGACAAAGAATGAAGTTCGGTTCGGTGTCCTTCATGTCCCCGTTCTGACCGTTGTTATATCTGTTATCTTCCATCTGTTGTTCCTCTTTGTTATTTCCGTGAGGCTTACTCCCCGTGTTCACGGGAAGTTTATGCCCTTCCCCCTCTTTAATGATTTTATATCATTCGTATCTTAAAAAAACCTTTAACGGCAAATTTTTTTAAAAAATACTCTTCCCCGTTATGAGGAAGAGTATCTCTTTTCCTTTTTCGCAAAGCCGTGACCCGCTGCGGTCCCCCCTCAGACGGGTCTGATCACAGGCTCCGCTTACTTTTTCCTGAACTTTACCTTGATGGTGTGATTCTTCTTTACGTTCTTGAAAGTGTATTTCTTTACGATTTTTACTTTCTTTCCGTCCACTCTCAGCTCGCTGATCTTATACTTTTTCTTCGCCTTTATCTTGAATACCGCCTTGCTTCCGTATTTGACGGTCTTGCTCTTTGTTATGGTGCCGCCTTTGCCCGCATGGCTCTTTATACGGAACTTCTTTACGGTTGCAAGAGCTTTCTTGTTGTATTTCCTGAACGTCTGATTCGCGTCCTTGA
Organism: Bacillota bacterium; assembly: GCA_017538845.1. GTDB lineage: Bacteria > Bacillota > Clostridia > Peptostreptococcales > Anaerovoracaceae > RGIG7111. The sequence goes on from JAFYIC010000133.1 coordinate 3,117, forward strand.
TAGTATCGCACTTCTTGATTGCCTTCTTGCCCGCCTTAACTATGGGGCGGACTTTCTTCTGCACGTACTTCTTGCTTCCCACGTATTTGTCCAGCTTTTTGCAGAGCTTTTTCTTCAGAGCTTTCAGTTCCTCCTTATATGTGGGAACCTTTTTCATGTCTTCTATGGCCCTGTCCACGATTTTCTTCTCCGCATAGTTGGTCATAGCGTGATCAAAGGCTTCTTCTGCGGCTTCTTCTACTGCCCACAGTTTTTCGTAGCCTGAGTCCGTGTAATCTGCAGAATCATACGAGTTCAGAGCGTCTATCAGCATGGAGTAATACTGCGAGGCAAGACTGCTGCTGTACTTTTCATTGACGGGGAGAGCTTCAAAGATGATATTGAAGAGCTCATAATACAGATCGTCTATCTCTTCGACGCTTTCCAGTTTCTCCAGCACTTTCATCTGCTTATTGAAAGTATCGGTGATGATTTCCCAGTCTCCTTTTGTATAGTCGCTCTTTACAAGAGGCTTCATGACCTCCTCTTTACACTCAGCCTTAGCGGTCTTTACATATTGGGCGAACTCCTTAGCAGTAGGACTGTTTGATATGAGCCGGTACGCGCTCGTATACGCCATCATCACTTCAGCGAAGGTGGCTGCCTTCTTTATATTCACCTTGCCGATATAGTGCTGATCCTCGATAATGTCATTGTAGTAAGGGGTATATTCCGCCTTGCTCTTCTCCTTGTAGATATTATTGAGGGCGTTTATCTTTTCCGTCTTGAAGCTTGCCAGTTCCTCGGCGCTGCCTGTCTTCACTCTCTTCTTTGTCAGCTTCCCGATAGTCAGCAGCGCTTCGCATCCCACATCGTGTGCGGTATATATGTCCGCAAAGGTCTTGCATGAGTCGATCTCATCGATGACGCTGGTGCACAGATCCTGTATCTCCTGCCATATGGCGTTGCAGTACTGATCTTTCGGGTGGATATAGTATTCGTAACATCCCGTGAAGTCATTGATGGCGTCCTGCTTCAGCGCTTCCAGTTCGTCCTGCATCACCTTGGGCGTATTCTTGCCGTCATGCCGGTCCGCAACCGGGAAGGATTTTCCGTCCGTCTTGTATGTGTGGGACCAGGTCTGCCCAACCGCAGTATCTCCCGCAGTCTCGCCTGCGAAGGATACGGACGGGATCAGGGCAAGCAGCATTGCTATTGCGGTAATGACCGCGATGTACTTTCTTCTTGTCTTCATTGTCCTGCCCCCCTATTTCTTCGTCCTTGCAGAAGCCTTGGTGGAATACTTGCACCAGTGCTTCTTTCCGTTATCGTCGGTGTAGTAAGCTCTGATCTTGTAGTTGTATTTCGTGTTCTTCTTCAGCTTTGTGTTGGTGAAGGACTTAGCAGAGCCTTTCAGCGTCTTGATCCTGGAGTAATTGCTGCTGGAGCCCTTGCTCCTGTATACGTAGAATCCGTCGGAATTGGGCACTCCCTTCCAGGAGAGCTTTATCTTCGAGGAGCTCTTTGCTGTCGCTTTCAGATTGTAATAGGAAGCCGCGTAGTCAGTCCTGTACACCGTGATCCTGACTTTCGCCAGAGCGCCATATTTAGTCCGGGCAATGATGTTTGCCTGGCCTGCGCTCTTTGTTGTCACAGCTCCGGTGTCCTTGTTTATCTGCGCTACGTTTCTGTTGCTGCTGCTCCATTCTATCTTTGTGTCTATCGCGTCCGCAGGCGTCACCTTTGCAGCGTATGTGAAAGTCTCACCTATTGTGAACTTTTTCTTCTTGGCCGTGAACGTCACCTTACTGGCCACATCTTTCACATGGACGGTTATCTCGTCTTTCACGCCGTTGTACGTCTCCGCGGAAATCACTGCGTCGCCGACCCTGTTGCCTGAGATTATGCCGTATGTATTTACGGTAGCTGTCGTAGGATCGCTGCTCCTCCAGGTTATGATCTTCCTGTTGGCGGCCGATATCGGCAGTACTTTCGTGTCCAGATAGCAGACGTCATCTTCTATGCCGGTAGGTACTGTAATCTCATCGCCGAGATCTTCTCCTGCCGCGTTCTGTATGATTATCTGCTCAGGCACGTCTCCGCCTTCCACATATATTGTCATGTGGGTCTCAACGCTTCCTGCCCGTGCAGTGATGACAGCCGTGCCTTCATCCTTTGCGGTGATCAGTCCCAGGCTGTCTACTTCGGCCACATCCGGAGCCGAAGATTCGTATGTTACTTCCGCAAGACTGGTAGCCGGAAGTACCAGCGTCTCCATTCTGTATCTGTCTTCCTTCGCAAGGGTCATATACTGCGCGTCATGATACGGCTTCACAGAAATACTGGTAGGCGCGATGTCCGCCGACGCATCCCTCGCCGCTTCCACAGCAGCCTTCATATCAACAAGCCCGTATCCCGTGTATTCGTCAAAATCCCCGCCGTTGGAGCAGATGGAATTATCAGCCGTAGCGCATATGATGTTCTTGACCTGATACGGGGTAAGATCCGGATTCACATAGAGGATCGCCGCCGCCACTGAAGATATTACAGGCGTCGCCATCGACGTCCCGGTGAAAGCTTCATACCCGTTGCCCGGCACTGTGCTTATGATGCTGGTACCCGGCGCCGAGATATCCTTTGTTGTTCCGTAGCAGCTGTCCGCCTGACGCCTGTTCTTAATGGTCGTGTTGCATACGCTGATGACCGAACCTACGTCCGAAGGAACGCCGTATTCGTCGGTGTTTTCATTACCTGCCGCCGCAACAAGGACTGCGCCCCTCTCATATGCGGTATCCAGGGTCTCTTCAAGATAGCGGTCTCTTCCGTAACCGCCGAAACTCATGCTTATTACTTTCGCCCCGTTGTCTACCGCGTAGTTGATACCGGTAACTATGTCGAAATCCTCGAGATATACTCCTAATCCGGTACTTGTGCAGGAATCTATGACGAAAAGGTCTGCGACTTTGTTGCCGCTCAGGGACGTTACTCCCGCAGTTCCCTTTCCGTTGTCATAGGTGGCTGCGATGATGCCGCTCACGTGAGTGCCGTGCTCATCTGAGTCATCTATGAGCTGTTCCCAGCCGCCTTTGTGATCCAGTTTTATGGAAAGGTCTTTATTGAGATTTGCCTGAAGGTCTTCGTGGTTCGTATCGGCACCTGTGTCCACCACAGCGACCTTTACCTTGTCTGCCGTGATATCCTTTAGGATGTCAGCCGCTTCACGGGCATGTATATTGCCCAGATACCACTGCCCCGTCGCCTGGTCGTTGTTGAAGGGGTCGGCCTTCGCCAGCCCGTACCTGTAGTTGGGCTGTACGTAATCTACCTTCTTCTCTTTGGCTATGTCGGTGATGGCTTCTGCCACTGACTGCCCGTCGGCGGTCTCCGCCAGGACGGCTTTCTGTCCGTCGGAGGTGGCTTCTATGTCCTGCACCTCAACGCCGTTTTTCTCACATATTGCTTCTGCTTTGCTGTCTGACACGCCCTTGTTGAAGACTACGATCACCTGATCTTCTGTGTAGTCCCCTGTCGATACCATTTCCTCCGCTTCCGGAGAAATGCCCTCGTCAGACGATGCGCCTGTTCCTTCCGCGAACGCCACGGCAGGCATTGTGCCCAGTACCATGACCAGCGCAAGCAACAGACCGAGGATCTTGCTTTTTCCTCTCATGCCGGTCTCCTTTCTAAAGCGGTTTTTGTTTAGCATATATTTTATTATAACATGCAAAGCCTGTTTTAGGGGCGGGACCGTGATTTCTTCTGCTAACTTTTCGCCGTTATGGTTGAATTTTCTCCGTATTTTTATTAGAATAATTCGAGTAAAGGTCAATAAATTTTTCAGCCGGCAAACGGCAAAAATATCATTAATATATAACGTAAGGGAGTCAAAGAATGTATTCATTTGATGAAATCAAAAAAACCGATCCGGAGATCGCAGAAGCGATCGAAAAGGAAATCGCGAGGCAGAATTCTCACATCGAACTTATCGCATCAGAAAACTGGGTAAGCAAAGCTGTTATGGCAGCTATGGGAAGCCCGTTCACCAACAAGTATGCAGAAGGCTACAGCGGCAAGAGATACTACGGCGGATGCCAGTGCGTCGATATCGCCGAAGATCTGGCCATCGCCCGCGCCAAGGAAATGTTCGGATGCGAATATGTGAATGTGCAGCCTCATTCCGGCGCCCAGGCCAATCTGGCAGTATACTTCTCAATGATCAAACCGGGGGATACGGTAATGGGTCTTGACCTTGATCACGGCGGACACCTGACTCACGGAAGCCCGGCAAATCTTTCGGGAACGTATTATAATTTCGTGCCTTACGGCGTGGATGACACCGGCAGGATAGATTACGATGAGGTCCTCAGAATAGCAAAGGAATGCAAACCGAAGCTCATCGTCTGCGGAGCAAGCGCTTACTGCAGAACTATAGATTTCAAGAGATTCAGAGAGATCGCCGACGAGGTCGGCGCATATCTCATGGCGGATATCGCTCATATTGCAGGTCTGATAGTAGCAGGCCTTCATCCGAGTTCCATACCTTATGCTCACGTAACGACCACGACTACCCACAAGACACTCCGCGGACCCCGCGGCGGCATGATCATGAGCAGTGAAGAAAACGCCAAGAAGTTCAACTTCAACAAGGCTATCTTCCCGGGAACCCAGGGCGGTCCTCTTATGCATGTGATTGCAGCGAAGGCGGTATGCTTCAAGGAAGCGCTCCAGCCTGAGTTCAAAGCTTATCAGCAGCAGATACTGAAGAACGCGGCGGCTCTGTGCAAAGGTCTCATTGACAGAGACATCAAGATCGTATCCGGAGGCACAGACAACCACCTGATGCTGGTCGACCTGACGGGCACAGGCATGACAGGTAAGGAAGCCGAGAAACTTCTTGATGAAGCTCACATCACCTGCAACAAGAACACCATCCCCAACGATCCGGAGTCACCTTTCGTAACAAGCGGACTTCGTCTCGGCACACCGGCCGTGACCACAAGAGGTTTTGTTGAGGAAGATATGGATCAGGTTGCCGAAGCTATCGCTCTCGTCATCAAGGATCCGGCAAACGTGGAAAAAGCCAGAGCCATCATAAAGACTCTGACCGATAAATATCCGCTCAACGCATAAGGCATGAAGCGTCGTCCGGCTCCATACGGGTCGCGACGCGATACTCATAAACACATGAAACGAATAAAAATTGGCGATATTTTCTTATATAGAAAATATCGCCAATTTTTTAACGTTTACAGCGCGTCGAATTTTGTCAAATCGTTTTTCCCGGCAAAAAAGAATAGATTACAGAAATAATATGCCCTGGAAAAGAAGAAGTGTTGGCGATTCTTTTATATATACGAAAAATCGCCAACACTTTCCCGTTTTTTGTGCATTCGCCTATTCATTTGTGCTGATTTAGAACCCTTCCTGTCCTATGGGTTCGCCGTCTTTGTATTCTATGGTGTATCCGTGGCCAGGGTCAGGCATCCATCGGAACATGTGCTCCTTCTTGTCGGGGAAGCAGTATTCCATGATAGCCGAGATTGGGCCGCCGTGGCATATAATTATGGAATCGATGTTTCCGTGATCATCGTCCCTGCAGCCGTGATCATCGTCCCTGCAGTCACGCTCCTCGTCCCCGCATCCACGCTCATCGTCTATGCGATCTTTCTCATCGTCATCCGAGCTATCTTTGAGGACGGCTTTCACCCGGGCTTTGTGCTCCGCCAGCACTACTTCAAATCCCGAGATCACCCGGCGCTTGAATCCATTGATGCTTTCGCCGCCCGGTATGGGCACTTCTCCGGTCTCGTCCGACATCCAGGCGACATATTCCGGATCCTTGTTGAGTTCCTCGAAGGTGCGGTTCTCGTACTTGCCGAATTCCATCTCCCGAAGATCCCATATCGTTTCGTGCTCAACTTCGCCGTATATGAGCATCAGCGTCTGCTCGGTCCTGAGCAGCCCTGAAGTGTAGTATGCGGCGTTCTCCGGAACCGGATACGCGTTCAGCGCAGCAAGTTCAGCTATCTGCTCTACGCCCGTCTTGAGCAACGGAAGATCGGTGTTGCTGTACATCAGGTTTTTCAGATTTCCTGCAGTGATTCCGTGTCTGATTATATGTATCCGTGATATCATCAGAGTTTCCTTACGACCTTTATGCCTTCATCCAC
>JAFYIC010000134.1 GCA_017538845.1 Bacillota bacterium
GGTACTGGCAGCGCCGGGAACCATCCATCCGCACACCAAGTTCAAGGGCGAGGTATACGTACTGAAGAAGGAAGAAGGCGGAAGACATACACCGTTCTTCAACGGCTACAGACCGCAGTTCTACTTCAGAACAACAGACGTGACCGGAGATCTGCAGCTTCCTGAAGGCACAGAGATGTGCATGCCGGGAGACAACATCACGATGACAATCGAGCTGATCACACCGATCGCTATCGAAGTCGGACTGAGATTCGCTATCAGAGAAGGCGGAAGAACAGTCGGCTCCGGAGTAGTAAGTGAGATCATCGAGTAATCACAGGATGTGAGACTCACACATTTAAATGAAAAACAAAGCCGGTACTTCGCAGTACCGGCTTTTTCATGCGCCTGATCAGCGCTTTCAGAAGGCGATACTCAGAAAACGTTGAAAAAATAATTGAAATCTGAAATATAGAAATTTCAATTAAAAGTTGTGGGCTGGGGGTATCGTTTTTCTTCAGAAGACAGTGAAAAACAGCCAAAAGAGTAATAAATCTAAAATCGACACTATGAAAACGTTGAAAAAAATTGAAATCTGAAATATGAAAATTTCAATTAAAAGTTGTGGGTTTTCATTTTTACTGTGGCGGGATCGCGCGTACACGGCGAGGACTAAGCCGTGGCACTGCTGCCGGTCCAATGATATAAAAAAGACTGATGCAGAGGAGAAAAAACCAGAGATTTTTACCGCAAGATAATCAATTGAATGTTGTCGTAAAGAGCATATTTGTATATACTGTTAGGGCAGGGTAAAGAGGGCTTTTTGCATAGGAAAAAACTGCCAGTAATACTGGTAAAATTATCCTAAATGCCCCGAATCATTGAAAAATTCCCGATTTCGGCTGTTCGAACAGAAGTTAAGATAATCAACGAACACGACTGTGGATAACTTGTATACAAAGAGTGCACTATATGCATGAAAGCGTTGGAAATAAAGGGTTTTTGCAAAAAAACTTTTCCACAGGTATCTTGGGATAAAATTGTATACGATTTTGCAAAAGTTGTGGATAATTATCAGAATGCTTAAAAATAAAGGCTTTCTACCTTGTTGAAAGTTTGTTCGCAGAACACGAACATAAGTTGACATAAAAAGAAATAATTACGGAGAAAAATTACGGAAAATGCTGAAGGAAAAAATTGTATATAAGGACGAATTGCCCGTCAATGTGACCACGGCAAATATAAGAGAATATCCTATCCATTTTCACGATGAGATCGAAGTGGTTTTTGTTCTGTCCGGGAGTATAAGTCTCAGGGTCGGATACTATGATTACGAACTCGAGCAGGGCGACGTGTTCATAATCAACGAAAAGGAAATGCACAGCTACGCTCATCACGATGATGAGAACATGGTGATGATGCTTCATCTGGATCCGTCATACTTTTCCAGATACTACGAGGATCTGAGGAACACTTTCTTCATCACGGACACCGAGGATAAGAATGACCGGAGCCTCAGGGTGCTCAAAACCCTTCTGGCCCATATCATGATGGAGATACTTCAGAAAGGCGTGGGCTTCGAGCAGAAAGTCATCGAGAACACCCACAACCTGATAGCATGCCTTATGTCTGATTTTCAGTACTTTTCTGTGGAAGGCGATAAGTTCGTCAACCAGCCCAGAAAAAGAGGGAACAAAGTACTTGCCAGCAGGCTTTCCCGTATAACCAACTATATCTACGACAACTATTCCAGAAAACTGACCCTAAACGAGATAGCGGAGAACGAGCATCTGAGCATATACTATCTTTCCCACGTCATAAAAGAGGCTACCGGCCTCAGCTTCCAGGATCTGCTCAGTTTCATAAGAGTGGAGCAGTCCGAACATCTGCTTCTGGGGACCGACAAGAAGATGGGCGCTATTGCCCACGCTACCGGTTTCTCTGCGGTAAGGTACTATATCAAGCATTTCGAGCGCTGGTTCGGCATGTCGCCTCAGGAATACAGAAAGGAATTCACCGGCAAAGCGGCTACGAGAGAGACTGCAGCCGTATATGAAAGAGCCCAGCCGGCGGATATCGAGAAGAAACTCCGTGAACTGGTGAAGGGGATAGGTTCTCAGTATACCAACAGCTATGATACCAATTCCTCGGTCATGGACATAGATATCCCCGAGGAGTACAGGACCGCAGGCAAGAAGGACAAGAAAGAGAACTTCATGGAGTCGCTGCTCACTATAGGCAGCAACAAGATCGCGCCTGCCATCGAACCGTATAACATACTCCAGAGGCTTGAAGAAACGGTAATAAAGGACGAATCCAATTTCCTCATTACCACACCGTCCAAATATCCGGATACGCTCAGCAGTCTGAGCATACTGGTCTTTAACTTCGATGAAAAATTCAAGAGGGACGTGGACGCGGTAAGGCGGAACAGGGATATCCTTGACGTCGTGAAAAATTATGATGAGGAGATGGAGATCCTTTTCAGGTGCAACGGCATGTCAGGTGATTTCAGCGTGGCCAGATACAGACTTTCCAGGGAAAACATCGTAGCCTCTTACGAGGAGGCTCTCAAATTCGGCAGCAGCCGCAACAACAGGGCGGCTGTCCTGGGCAAGTGGCATTCGCTTCCGACTGTGGAATTCAGCTCGATCGCGGCCTCGGGCACACTCAGCATAAGATGCGCCATAAGAGGATTCGGCGCTGAACTCATACTCATAGATAAAAAATAAGAGCCCTGCATGATGCAGAGCCCGGATGCCTCCGGGATCAGAAGGCGCCCATATAGTCAAGGAACTCGTCGAAATCAATGAAATCGTTCTGAACGAATTCAAAGAGGACAGGTTCCTTGAATTTGAATTTGCCCGATACCGACAGATACGGATCTGCCGGACTGTGGTATATTTCCTTTTCAAGGGCAATTATCGACGGCTCATCGTAAGCTGCCAGCAGCAGCTGACCGCCGACTGACAGGAAAACTATACCTGATATATCGTCATTCAGCCTGTAGACCTGTTTTTTAACATGGGAATTGTTGTTATGGAATATCATGAAAAGCCTGCCGTTCTCATGATCCGTTTTGTTGGCCGCCGGAAACATTCCGGAGATCAGACCGGAAAGATCGTAGATCCCGCCTTCGGAATCCTGCGCGATATCATAAACAGAAACGTACTCAGACTTGCTCAGGGCGATGGCTGCTTCGTGGGAGCTTATCGTGAAACCTGAGCATTTTACTGCCTTTGTGACTTTCATGTTTTCCACTGTGATCTCGGTGACCACCAGCGCGTACTTGTCGTCGTATTCTATCAGCGATTCACAGAGATACACGCCGTCGTCCTTTTTGTCTATGGTGTTCTTGCACAAAGTCGCTGCTGGATAATCACTGTAGATATCGGTCAGATCGTCTATATCGCTGAGGTGTTTTGCGGCAGGCAGATCTTTCCCGAAGCACCGCATTACGAAGTAATTCACCAGCTGCTTTCTGCTGCTCAGCTTTGCGCACTGAAGGCTCATGATATGACGGAAACCTGCGCCTGTCATGTCGGGCATATCGCCCTCGAGGAGAACGCCGTACTGCTCTTTGCCCGCGGGCATTTCGAGACCGTGATCCTCGTTGAATTTAACGTATTCCTTAAGTATCGCTGAGGCTTCTTCGAAATCAACTCTGACTTTTCTGCCGCCCAGTCCGCCGAACAGAGACGCTTCAGTCTTGGCCACGGCTTCTCTGTTGCCGCCCCTGAATCCCGCGAATGTCTCAAAGCCGTATTCCTCCGCATCCAGATAGAAGAACTGATGCCAGTCCTGGTAATGATCGCTGCGGTCCGGCTTGAACTGCACGTAAAGACCGACCACGCCCATAAGCCTGGTATCGGTCACGTAAGCATAGTGGAAGTCTTCTTTTTTCGGACCCGGCGCAGGAGCCATACCGCCTTTGATGACGGTCAGATCGGGTTTGGACAAGTCGTTTTCCATCCTTTCAGAGCATTCATAAGGGCGCTGACATGACCGGTCAGTTCCCCACGGAAAAAGTATACATTATGGGCGCAAAAAAACAAGTTGCGGCGACAGAAAAGACCGGCACCGGGCATATGTGAAAAAAACAGGCATATATATGTACGCAAGGAGCGTCAGAACACTTGAAATATACAGGCGCGTATTATATAATATTGCGCAGAAAACGCACGGAAGAGCCTTTTCACACAGAGGGGGCTTTTCTTGATTGATAAAAGCGATAACAAATATGCCTTGCCCGGCCGGGAAGGCGGAAACAGGAGAAAGGGAAAAATGAAAAAATTATTCACATCAGAATCCGTTACCGAAGGACATCCTGACAAGATATGTGACCAGATATCGGACGCTGTACTGGATGCCATAATGGAGAACGATCCGGAGGGCCGTGTCGCCTGCGAATGTACAGTAAACACAGGCTACGCAATGGTCATGGGTGAGATAACCACAAAGAGCTGGATCGATATAACACAGATAGCGCGCGATGTTATCTGCGGAATAGGATATGACAACGGCGAGTACGGATACGATGGAAATACATGCGCTGTACTGCAGTCCATAGACAAACAGTCCGGCGATATCGCAATGGGAGTTGACAAGCTGGGCGCAGGCGACCAGGGAATGATGTTCGGTTATGCATGCGACGAGACACCTGAACTCATGCCGATGCCTATCGCCATGGCTCACAAACTTTCAATGCGTCTGACGAAGGTAAGAAAAGACGGAACGCTCACTTATCTCAGACCGGACGGCAAGACGCAGGTCACAGTTGAATACGACGGGGACAAGGTGAAGAGAATTGACACAGTGCTGATCTCAACACAGCATGATCCCGATGTGACACAGGAACAGATCAAAGCAGATCTGATCGAGCACGTTATAAAACCGGTGGTACCGGCAGAACTGCTCGATGATGATACCAAGTATTTCGTGAATCCGACAGGAAGATTCGTTATAGGCGGACCTAACGGAGACTCGGGACTTACAGGAAGAAAGATCATAGTTGACACATACGGCGGATACGCAAGACACGGCGGCGGAGCATTCAGCGGCAAAGACCCCACAAAGGTAGACCGTTCAGCAGCGTATGCTGCGCGCTACGTGGCAAAGAACATCGTTGCGGCAGGACTTGCTTCCAAGTGCGAGATCCAGCTTGCATACGCAATAGGCGTGGCTGAGCCTGTGTCCATTATGGTAGATACATTCGGCACAGGAAAGATCGATGACGAGAAACTCGCTGACATCGCAGCGAAGCTGTTCGATCTTACACCTGCAGGAATAATAAAAACTCTGGATCTGAGGAGACCGATATACAAGCAGGTCGCAGCATACGGACATTTCGGAAGGACCGATATCGATCTTCCGTGGGAAAAGACCGACAGAGTTGATGATTTGAAGAGGGAGGCCGGCATCTGATGGGGCTTAAGGTTGCAAAATTCGGCGGATCATCCGTCGCTGATGCCATTCAGATAGAAAAAATCAAAGATATAATAATGAGCAGCGACGAGAGACGGTACATCGTAGTATCGGCTCCGGGCAAAAGATTTGATGATGACGCCAAGATCACGGATCTTCTGTATCTCTGCAAGACCCATATGGAGCACAAGCTGCCTTATCAGCAGCTGTTCCAGGTCATCTGTGACAGATATATGGCTGTCGAAGTCAATCTGGGCACGGACGTTGACCTGAGGAAAGAGTTCAGCAGAATCGAAAAGGATATGAATGAGGGCGCCAGCACTGACTACGTAGCCAGCCGCGGCGAGTATCTCAACGCAATGATGATCGCTTCGTATCTGGGGTTCGATTTTGTGGATTCAGCCGACATGGTGAAATTCAACGAAAAGGGCAAACTGGACGCAGAAGCTACAGATGAAGCCATAAGGAAAGTTCTCAGCAAGCATGAAAAAGCGGTAATTCCGGGGTTTTACGGCTCCAAGGCAGACGGGAGCATAAAGACTTTCTCAAGAGGAGGTTCGGACGTTACCGGATCGCTGATCGCCAAAGCCATGGGCGCGGACGTATACGAAAACTGGACGGACGTATCGGGATTTCTCGTTGCGGATCCAAGGATAGTAAAGACCCCGAAGCCTATAGGCACCATCTCATACAAGGAACTGCGAGAGCTTTCATACATGGGAGCCAGCGTGCTTCATGAGGATGCTATACATCCTGCAAGAGTTGCGAATATACCGATCAACATCAGGAACACCAACAGGCCTGAAGACGAAGGCACCATGATAACGGCGGAGCCTGCTCTGGAAAACGAACGGATAATAACCGGTATCGCCGGAAAAAAAGATTTCACATCGATCACCATATACAAGAGCATGCTCAATGATGAACGCGGATTTGTAAGAAGACTTTCAAGCGTACTTGAAGATCTGAATATACCGATCGAGCATATGCCAAGCGGTATCGACACCCTTTCCGTAGTCCTGACAAATGAGGACATAGACGGAAGGCTGGACGAGATCCTGGATTCTTTCCAGAAACAGCTTGCACCGGACCATATGGAAGTGGAAGACGACCTTGCGCTCATAGCGACCGTAGGTTCCGGAATGAGTTACAGGCCCGGTGTATCTGCGAAACTGTTCTCTGCGCTGGCTGAAGTGGGCGTGAACATCAGGATGATCGACCAGGGCTCCAGTGAAATGAACATAATCGTAGGCGTGAAAAACAAGGATTTTGAGAAATCCATAAAAGCTATATATGAGGCATTTGAGAAATAGGACAGAGGTTCCGCAGGGACATCATGAGGAAACGCGAATGTCAGCAATAACAAGCAAGAGCATGAATAAGGACCACCTGAGCACAGGCAGAAAACTTCTGGCTGTACTTATAGTTATTGTGATGGCGGTGACTCTTCTGTTGTGCATCGGCTCAAAACCTGAAGAGGCCAAAGCATCGACCGGGAAGTACTGGCTGAAGGTCAACAGACTGGCCAATGTGGTCACGGCATACAAGTACAAGAACGGCAAATATGTGCCTTACAGGGCGATGCTTTGTTCATCCGGAGGTGAGAACACTCCGCTGGGCACATTTCATACTCTGAATAAATACAGGTGGAAGGTGCTCATGGGACCGGTATACGGCCAGTACAACACCAGGATATACAAGCATTATCTTTTCCACTCTGTGTGGTATTTCAACAA
>JAFYIC010000135.1 GCA_017538845.1 Bacillota bacterium
GACCGAACCCGCAGACTCTTCAGTCAGTCAATAACAGGATCTTCAGCGAATGGCTCCCGGGCAACCCGGACTATGAGCTTTCCGGAAACGCGACCGTGGAGTGGTACGACTGTGTGAACGGGGAGATGACGGACCCTGACTATCACAGCGCGATATGGATCCCCGTCAGGAAAAAGTAAGCATTTGATGCTCAGAAAGCCGCAAGCCAGGGGTTTGCGGCTTTTTTGGTGTGCAGAATCGACAAATGTCGTGTCTGATTGTTGTCACTTTTACCGTGGTTCTAACCTAATGGAAGGCGTGTTTTTCTCAAGATATCATGCAATTTAACGATTTAAAGCGAAGAGCATTGACTTCACTCTTATATTGAAAGATAATCAATCATTATAGGAGGAAAAGAACATGAAAAAGTTTATTGCACTTTTACTTGTACTTCTCACCCTGGTATGCTGCGTCAGCTGCGGAAAGAAGGAAGAAGAGGAAGAAAATCCCGCCGCAGAAGACGTCGTCATCTTCCAGAACGAGAATGTTAGGAAAGCAATGTCCTATGCTATCGACAGGGCGTCTCTGGCAAAGTCCCTGAACGACGGCTCGGTCGCTGCTGAAGGAATCATCCCCTTCAAGCTCGCTTCCAACCCCGTGACCGGACAGGACTTCCGCGATGAGCAGGGCGCCATAGTAGCCTATGACCTTGCCAAGGCACAGGAAGCCTACAATGCAGCCTGCGAAGAGCTCGGTAAGAAGAAGCTTTCCGTCAACCTGCTCTACGGTACCAACGAAGGTGACTCCGTCATCAAGGCAGCTGAGCAGATCGCTTACTATCTTGAAGAGGTCGGCTTTGAAGTCACTCTCGTAGCAAAGCAGAAGAAAGAAAGACTCTCCCTGATGGATACCGGTGACTATGATGTCGCCCTCACCCGCTGGGGCCCTGACTACGGCGATCCCCAGACATACATGGACCTGTATGTGAGCTACAACCACTCCAACAACGCCGGCAGATATGACAGCGCCGAGTATGACAAGCTTGTTGAAGAAGCAGAAGCCACAACGGACCCCTCTGAGAGATGGTCCAAGTTCCTTGAGGCCGAAAAGGTCCTGGTACAGAAAGACTACGGTATCGTTCCTGTATTCCAGGCAGGCGGCGCAATGATCATCAGACCCACCATCTCCGGAATCCAGTTCCACTCCGCCGCTGTCGACAACTACCGTCACATCGTCGGCAAGGACACAGTAACGCTTATCACCAACACCGATATCGTCTATCTTGACTATCAGTACGCCACAGACGGCACATCCTTCGTCGCCGAGACACTGTTCACATCAGGCCTCACAGAGCTGGATGCCGACGGCAACTGGGTGCTCGATCTGGCTGAGAGCTATGAGACCAACGCCGACGGAACTGAATACACATTCAAGATCAGGGACGACGCCAACTGGTACGATTCGAACGGCAAGGTCGTCAGGACAGTCACCGCTCAGGACTTCGTTGATGCCTGGGACAGGATCATGTCTGAGGAACTTGCGTCCGACTACTCATGGTGGATCTCCGACGTACTGCTCGCCAAAGAGTGGACAGCCGTCGACGAGAAGACCTTCAAGGTAACGCTTGAGAAGCCCAACGGCATCTTCATGGCCTGCCTTGCATTCCCGAGCGCATTCCCGATCAACAAGGAATTCATCGATGAACAGGGCGACCAGTATGCCACCACAGCAGAGACGATGCTCTACTGCGGCCCGTATATCCTGAAGTCCTGGACACCCGGATATTCATATGAACTCGAGCGCAATGCCGGTTACTACTTCAACGACCAGTACGATGCAGCCGGCACCGCCAAGAAGATCGTCTTCCGTGTCCTCGAGGACACTCAGACCGCTCTTATGGAGTATGAAGCAGGCAATATCGACACCGTCATCCTTTCCGGTGAGCAGGTCACTGCCAACAAGGACAAGGAAGGTTTCGTGAACCGTCTGCAGGGCTATCTGTTCTACCTGTCGATCAACATCAACCACTACGACGAGTAAGACAAAGAACTGAATCAAGCCAGAGCGATCAGAAATGATCACTCTGGCTTTTCCTAATAAAATCGGAAGAGGAATACACTCGATGAAAAAGTATATCCTTCAGAGGGTGCTCATATCACTGGCGACGCTGTTCGTCATCCTGCTGGTGCTGTTCATCCTTATGGACCTCATGCCCGGCACACCGTTCAACGACGAAAAGCTAACACAGGCGCAGAAGGATCTTCTGTACGCCAAGTACGGACTGGACAAACCAGTGCTGACCCGGTTCTTCCTTTACTGCAAGAACATGCTCAAGGGAGATCTGGGAGTTTCTTATGCAATCAACAAGAACTTCGCTGTCAGCGGAATGGTCAAGGACCGTCTCGGTATCTCCATCGCTGTCGGCGCAATGGCTATGACTATAGGCACGATCGCAGGACTGCTGCTCGGCATACTGGCTGCTCTCAACCATAACTCATGGATAGACAACCTGTGTTCCGCGATCTCCGTTTTCGGAGTGAGCATACCGTCCTATGTCTGCGCACTGCTGCTGTGTTACTTCATAGCGTACAGGCTCAACTGGCTGCCGATCCTTTATAACGTGGAGCAGCCCTTCATCTCGCTCATACTTCCCGCAGTGGCTCTGAGCGTGTCGCCGACGGCGAACATAGCGCGCTTTACAAGAAGCGAGATGATAGACGTAATGAACTCGGACTATATCCTGCTGGTGGAATCCAAGGGCGTGAAGGACTGGAAGATGATCATCGGCCATGTCCTCAGAAACACGCTGATCCCGGTCATCACCGTCATGGGACCGATCCTGGTCAACCTTCTGACCGGCTCCAGCGTCATCGAGAAGATCTTCGGTATCCCGGGGATCGGACGTCTGATGATCACCGCCATCCAGGAGAACGACTACAATGTCACGATAGCCTGTGCTTTCGTGTACTCACTGATGTACATCGTCACGATGCTCTTCGTAGACATACTGTACGGCGTGATCGATCCGAGGATAAGAATCGCAAAGGAGGAAGACTGATATGCCGAATCTGGATCATGATTTCCACCATGACGATTTCGACTTCGCCCATGAAGAAGGCGCGAAGCTCATAGACAGGACATACAGCGCTACTTCCTACGCGAAAGACGTCTGGAACAACTTCAAAAAGAACAAAGGCGCCCTGATAGGCATCGTCATAATCATTTTCATCATCTTTATGGCGATCGTCGGACCGGGGATGAACGATTTCACATACAAGCAGATCCACGGCGGCCAGGAGTGCCTGGTCCCCCGTGTTCCCGGCCTTGAGAAGCTGGGCATCTTCGACGGCTATCACAACGGCAAGGACCAGTACGCGGAACAGGACGCCAAAGACGTCTACTACTGGTTCGGCAGCGATACGCAGGGCCGCGATATCTGGACCAGAGTCTGGTCCGGCACGCGTGTGTCCCTGATCATCGCCCTGGCCGCGGTCGTCATCGACATAGTCATAGGAATGGTATACGGACTGGTGTCAGGATTCTTCGGAGGAATGATCGACAGCATAATGCAGCGCTTCGCCGAGATCC
>JAFYIC010000021.1 GCA_017538845.1 Bacillota bacterium
AGGCTTCCGGAAGAGCAGGCAGGGGAGATGAGAAGGGCAAAGTCATAATACAGACGTATTCCCCGGACAACTATGCGGTCAAAGCGGCTGCGTCCCAGGACTACGATGTCTTCTACGCGGACGAGATAAAACTAAGACAGTTCATGAGCTACCCGCCCTACAGCGATCTGATACAGGTGATGTTCACCTCAAAGAGCGCGGATGCGGCCAGATACTGGGGCAGGAAATGGACAGATACGCTGAAGGAACTGCTGCCGGAAGAGACGAAGAACATATTCGATCTTCAGGAAGCGCCCATGGCGAAGATAAAGGATTCTTCCAGGTATTTCTTCCTGGTCATGTGTCCCAGAGGCAGCAGAGCCACATACATGGGAGCTTTGGATCACCTGAAGAAGAACCTGGTGCCGGACAGCAGACCGGCCTGCAGGATAGGAATAGATATAAACCCCTACAGTTTCATGTAGCGGTGAGCATAGAAAGAATGGAGACAGCAGATGGCACTCAGACATATCGTCAAAGAAGGCGATGACATTTTAAGAAAACACTGCCGGCCGGTGGACAAGGTCGATGACAGGATCAGGATGATCCTCGACGACATGGTGGAAACCATGAGAGCGGAAGACGGCGTAGGCGTAGCGGCGCCTCAGATCGGAATGATGAGACGCATGTTCGTCATGGAACCGGAACCGGATAAGGTATATAAGCTGGTAAACCCGGAGATCATTGAGACTTCGGGCACTCAGGAATTCGAAGAAGGATGTCTGAGCGTGCCCGGGCTCATGGGTACCGTGGAAAGGCCACAGACCGTGAAGATGAAAGCCCTGGATGAAAACGGGCAGCCGATGATATATACTTTCACGGATTTTTACGCCGTAGTCGCCAGCCACGAATACGACCATCTCGAGGGGATACTGTTCACAGACAAGGCGAAGAATATAAGGACGGCGGAAGAGATCGCGGCCGAGAACGCGGCAGCAAAGGAAAAAGAAGGTCAGGACTGATGGATATAATCTATATGGGCACGCCGGACTTTGCTGTTCCCGCCCTTGAAAAGCTCATAGATTCAAAGCACAACGTGCGGATGGTCATAACAAAGCCTGACGCGGAGAGAGACAGAGGCAAAAAAGTGCAGGCTACGCCGGTCAAGGAAACGGCCGTTGCCCACGGCATTCCCGTGATGCAGCCTGTGAAACTCAGAACTGACGAAGAGACCAAAAACAGGATAAGGGAAATCGACCCGGATCTGATAGTGGTAGCCGCTTATGGTCAGATACTTCCCAGGGATGTGCTGGACGCGCCGAAAAAGGGATGCGTCAACATACACGGCTCACTTCTCCCGAAACACAGAGGGGCTGCGCCCATCCAACAGGCCATTCTGGACGGGGATGAAGAAACAGGCGTGACCATAATGTACATGGAAGAGGGCCTCGACACCGGAGACATGCTGGCAAAGAGAGCCACCCCCATAGGAAAAAAGACCGCAGGGGATCTTCATGACGAACTGGCGGTAATGGGCGCGGAGCTTCTGATGGAGACTCTCGACAGCATAGAGTCGGGGACCATAACACCGGAAAAACAGGACGACGCCCTGGCGTCGTACGCACCGATGATATCGAAGAAAGACGGGAAACTGGATTTTTCCATGGATCCCGTGAAAATAGAAAGACAGATACGGGCAATGAGCCCGTGGCCCGGAGCATTTGCTGATATGAACGGCAGTCAGATAAAGATATGGGAGGCTGAAGTGCTCCCGTCGGAGAGGACTGAACCTGCAGGGACCATCGTCGGGGTTTCCGATGAAGGACTTGAGATATCGGCAGGCGGCCGGAGCCTGCTGGCTAAGACCATACAGGTACCGGGCAAGAAACGCATGGCGGTAGCGGATTATCTGCGGGGACATACCGTGGAGACCGGGACCGTGCTCCGGTAGAAAAGGTGAGGAAGAAAGGAGCAGATCGATATGTACGGATATGGATATTACGGATTTGACTGGACCATATTCCTGCTCATCCCGGCGATGATATTCGTTTTCATCGCTCAGAGCAAAGTGACCAGCGCCTATAAAACTTATTCCGGCATAAGAAACAGACAGGGCATGACGGGCAGTGATGTAGCCAGAGCCATTCTGGATGCCAACGGTCTTCACGATGTGGATATCGTGCCCATAAACGGTCAGTTGACGGACAATTACGATCCGAGGAAACGCGTCGTGCATCTTTCCCAGGGCGTATGTGACGTGGCGTCTGTATCGGCGCTGAGTATCGCCGCCCATGAGACGGGACATGCCATACAGCACGGAGTGGGGTATTTGCCGCTGAGGATGAGAAGCGCCATTGCCCCTGTTGCGACCATAGTTTCGTACCTTGCGTGGCCGCTTCTGATCATAGGACTGTTGATCATAGGTACGGGCGAACTTGCGTCAGTGGAAACGGGAAATATGATATTCAATGTCGGCATATTCTGTTTCCTGGGAGTGATCATTTTCCATGCTGTGACGCTGCCGGTGGAATTCAACGCCAGCAGCAGAGCGTTAAAACAGCTTGAAGCTCTCGGCTTCGTCGACGCGGAAGAAAAGGCAGGAGTGAAGAAAGTGCTTTCCGCCGCCGCGATGACATATGTTGCAGCCCTTGCGGTAGCTGTGATGAATCTTGTCAGGATACTGCTCATACGTGGAAGAAGATAAAACTGCAGGCGACTGCGGACAAGAGGAGAAAGTAAGATGGATATTAACAGAAAAACGGCATACAACACGCTGATGGACGTAGAGTCAAAGAAATCGTTCTCAAACATAGCGCTCAACCATCAGATAATATGCAACCGCCCGGACTCAAAGGGCTTTGTCAGAGAACTGGTATACGGCGTACTTGAGAACAAGCTTCTGCTGGATTACTACATAGACAAACTGGTACCCTCGGGGATCAGTAAGGTAAAGGCCAGCGATCTTACCATACTCAGGATGGGCATCTATCAGCTGGCATTCATGAACAGCGTGCCTGAATACGCCGCAGTCAATGAAAGCGTAGTGCTGGCGAAAAGATACGCCAAAGGCAGAGCCGGTTTCATAAACGGGGTACTCCGTTCGTACATAAGAGACAAATACAGTCTGAGACTTCCGGACAGATCCGAGGATGAAGTTAATTATCTGTCTGTCAAATATTCATATGCGCCATGGATCGTGGAACTGTGGCTGGATCAGTACAGCGTGGATTTCGTGGAAGAACTGCTTGCAGCCGGTAACGAGACTCCCGAAACTGCCATCAGAGTCAACTGGCTGAAGGCTCTGAAGAAGGACATAATCGAGAAACTCAGGGACAGGAACTTTACCGTAAGGGAAGGAGAACTCTGTGAGAACACTCTTTATGTGAAAGGCGAAGATCTGCTGGATACCATCATGTACAGAGACGGTATGTTCTCAGTTCAGGAAGAGAGTTCGCTTTATGCGACAGTACTGCTCGACCCGAAAAAGGGAGACACGGTAATAGATACATGCGCCGCGCCGGGAGGCAAGGCTCTTGCCATGGCGGAGAGAATGAACAACGAGGGAATAATCTACGCCACAGACGTGTATAAGCGCAAACTCGATATAATCAACAGGGAAGCAGAGCGTCTGGGAATAAAGAATATAAAAACATATTCCTGGGATGCCACAAGGGTAGACTCGGAGATGGTCGGCAAAGCTGACAAAGTGCTTGTTGACGCGCCGTGTTCCGGACTCGGAGTCGTACGCCGCAAGCCGGAGATAAAGTACAGAAGCAAGAGCGCTGATATGGATCATCTGCCCACGAAGCAGCTGGCCATATTGTCGGCGGCTTCCAAGTATGTAAAAGTGGGAGGCACGCTGCTGTACTGCACATGCACCATAAACAAGGATGAAAACGAGAAGGTGGTAAACACTTTCCTCAGACATAACAAGAACTTCAAGAGAGAAGAAAAGATACAGATGTTCCCGAATGTCAACGGGACAGACGGTTTCTTCATCTGCAAGATGAAAAGAGACTGAAAACGTACAGGAGGATGAAGCGGAGACAGATAATGATTCAGGTAGGATTCAAAACAAGCACAGGTATGCTGCGTGATAACAATGAAGACGCCTGTTTTGTCATTCCTTCGGATGATGTATATATCATCGCAGACGGGGTAGGAGGAAACAACGCGGGAGAACTGGCCAGCCGGACGGCTGTCACCAGCATAGCCCAGTGTGTGAAAGACAATCCCATTGATGAATGCAGGACCGATGAGGACATCTGCGATTATTTCGCCAGGAGTCTTGAGATCACCAATGATGAGATCTTTTCACTTGCAGAACGGTACGAAGAGAACAGGGGCATGGCCACGACCATAGTCATAGCCTATATACGCGGCAGGACCGCGTATTTCGTCAACGTGGGGGACAGCAGAGCATACGTTTACAGAAAGGGATTCCTGAGCCAGGTGACCGAGGATCACACCTATGTGAACACTCTCATAAGAAAGGGCGAGATCTCTGAAGAGGCTGCGGAATCACATACGCACAGGAATGTCATAACGAGAGCCCTGGGCGCCGAGGAGCAGGTGGAGCCCGACTTTTTCAAGACAGAACTGAAAGAAAATGATATCATATTGCTGTGTACAGACGGACTTTATTCGGATGTACGGAGAGAAGAGATAGAAGAAATACTCGGCAGCGGCGCCACTATGTCGGAAATGAGCCGCGCCCTGATAGATAAAGCAAATCAATGTGGTGGTAATGACAACATCACAGTAGTAGTCTTAAAGAT
>JAFYIC010000136.1 GCA_017538845.1 Bacillota bacterium
AAGTCGATCATCAGAAAGGGCAACACTTCCAAGATCGTTGTAAAGAAGGACGATGAAACTCTCGTCAACCTGCCTCTTACAGCAGGGATCATCGGAGCAGTCGTTGCGCCTGTAGGATGCGCGATCGGCGCTATTGCTGCAGTCGGATTCAAATGCTCCATCGAGATCGTTAAGCATGACGGAACGATCCTGGATGTAAGCGAAGCTGCAAAAGACAAGATGGACGTAGTGATCGAAAAGGGAAGCGCGGTAGCAGGCGCTGCAAAGGACATAGCTTCAGAGAAGTTTGACATCGCTAAGGAAAAAGCTGCCGAGAAGTTCGAGAGCGCAAAGGATATAGCTTCCGATAAGTTCGACACAGCCAAGGATATAGCTTCCGATGCACTGAACAAGGCGAAGGACAAGGCTGCTGACACTATCAGCAACGCAAAGGAAAAATTCGACGAGATGAAAGAAGCCGGTGAAACCGATATAGACTTCTCCGGATGTTTCGGCGAAGAAGAAGAGATGGGCGACACCATCTAAGATACGGGACCGGACACAGAAGGCGCGCTGTTTTCAGCGTGCCTGTATATTTTGAACAATAAACGACTTGAAAGGACGACTGTAAATAAATGAGTACAGAAGTTACAATGGACAAAATAACAGCGCTGGCAAAAGGCAGAGGATTCGTATATCCGGGTTCCGAGATATACGGAGGTCTTGCCAACACGTGGGACTACGGCCCGCTGGGCGTTGAATTCAAGAACAACATCAAAAAGGCATGGTGGAAGAAGTTCGTACAGGAATCAAAGTACAATGTGGGACTGGATGCCGCCATCCTTATGAACCCGCAGACATGGGTAGCGTCAGGACACGTGGGAGGATTCGCAGATCCCCTTATCGACTGTAAAGCCTGCAAGGCCAGATTCCGTGCAGACAAGCTCATAGAGGACTATCTTAAAGAGCAGGGCAAGGAAGAAGTAGTCGACGGATGGTCCAACGAGAAACTCGAAAGTTTCATAAGAGACAACGGGATCAAGTGCCCCGAGTGCGGAAAGATGGATTTCACGGACATCCGCCAGTTCAACCTTATGTTCAAGACTTTCCAGGGAGTAACCGAAGACTCAAAGGCTGAGCTTTTCTTAAGACCCGAAACAGCTCAGGGAATATTCGTCAATTTCAAGAACGTACAGAGAACGTCGAGAAAGAAGATACCTTTCGGCATAGCCCAGATAGGTAAATCTTTCCGTAATGAAATAACACCGGGCAACTTCACATTCAGGACCAGGGAATTCGAACAGATGGAACTTGAATTCTTCTGCGAGCCGGGCACCGATCTGGAATGGTTCAGCTACTGGAAAGAATACTGCGTTTCATTCTTAAAGAGCCTGGGCATGAATGAGGAGCATATAAAGCTCAGGGACCACTCTCCTGAGGAGCTTTCCCACTACAGCAACGCGACGACGGATATCGAGTATCTGTTCCCGTTCGGATGGGGCGAACTGTGGGGAATAGCAGACAGGACAGATTTCGACCTGAAGCAGCACATCGAGCACTCAGGCCAGGAGATGAACTACGTAGATTCCGAGACGGGGAACAAATACGTGCCTTACTGCATAGAACCGTCCCTGGGAGCTGACCGTGTGGCTCTTGCTTTCCTTATCGACGCCTATGACGAGGAAACAGTGACAGACGCAAAAGGCAAAGAGGACACAAGAACAGTCCTGAGACTTCATCCTGCACTTGCGCCTTACAAGGCGGCGGTACTTCCGCTGGCCAAGAAACTGGCGCCGGTGGCAGAGCCCATACATGAACAGCTGAGCAAGTATTTCGCGGTTGATTACGATACGGCAGGTTCCATAGGAAAGAGATACAGACGTGAGGATGAGATCGGTACGCCGTTCAGCATATGCGTAGACTTCGATACACAGGAAGACGGATGCGTGACCATCAGAGACAGAGATACTATGGATCAGGTAAGAGTACCTGTTGAGGAAGTGAAGTCATATATTGAGGAAAGGCTGGAGTTCTAACGGCTTTTCACAGAAAAGATCATTATGAGTAAGTATGTCTATTCATTCAGCGAAGGCTCCAGGGAAATGGCCGACCTGCTTGGCGCCAAAGGAGCCAACCTCGCTGATATGACTAATATAGGCCTTCCCGTACCGTTCGGATTTACGGTGACCACGGGAGCCTGTAACAGATTCTATGACGAAGGCTGCATCATAGCCGACGATATCAGAGAAGAGATAACTGAAAAATGGAAGACCTGGAAAACGTCACGGATAAACGGTTCGGAGATCCGGCGGCGCCGCTCCTTCTTTCAGTGCGCGCAGGCGCGCCCATACCTATGCCGGGAATGATGGATACGATCCTCAATATCGGCATAAACGACGAGATAGCAGAGGCACTGGCAAAGCAGACGGGAAGTGAGCGTTTCGCATATGAGACTTACGCCAAGGCCATAAAGGCTTACGGCACTATGGTCAAGGGAGTTTCAAAGAGCCGCTTTGACCTTATCGTGGCCGCCAAGAGATTCAACGAAGGACTTGAAGACGACGACCCATTCTCAGTAGAGCAGCTGAAGAGCCTGGTCGTTTCATATAAAAATACGGTAAAGAAACTCACCGGTGAAGATTTCCCGCAGGATCCCCGGAAACAGCTGATGGACGCCATATCGGCCGTGTTCGGATCATGGAACAGGGAAAGAGCCGCCCTTTACAGGAAGCTGAACGGCATACCTGATGATGTGGGAACGGCGGCGAATGTTCAGGCCATGGTATTCGGTAACATGGGTGAAGACTGCTGCACAGGCGTTGCGTTCACAAGGAATCCTTCTACCGGCGAAAACGTGATATTCGGAGAAATACTTCTCAACGCTCAGGGAGCGGAAGTCGTATCAGGACTCAGAACGCCTGATGACATTTCTGCCATGGAAGACATATTCCCCGAGTGCTATGAGACGTTCATAAAGATAGCCCGCCTTCTTGAAAAGCAGGACAAGGATATGCAGGACGTGGAATTCACAGTAGAGAAGAACAAACTGTACATCCTGCAGGCAAGGAAGGGCGAGAGAACTGCCCAGGCTGCAGTCCGTATCGCTGTGGATATGGTGGAAGAAGGACTGATCAGCAGAGAAGAGGCCGTACTCAGACAGGACACGTCCCAGATGGGACAGATACTCCATCCGGGATTCGATCCTGAAAAATATGAAAAGGCAGAAGTCCTTGCAACGGGACTACCCGCATCGCCGGGAGCAGCTGCGGGCAGGATATACTTTACAGCCGCGGAAGCTGAAGCCGCCGCTAAAAGCGGATATGAAGTGCTTCTCCTGAGAGAAGAGACGTCTCCGGAGGACCTGGCCGGAATGGTCGCGGCACAGGGCATACTGACCGCGAAAGGCGGGACGACATCCCACGCGGCAATGGTAGCCAGAGGCATAGGCAAATGCTGCGTCGCAGGATGCGACAGTCTTGATATAGACGAAGAAAAGAGGATCGCCGAGATAGAAGGCGAGGTATTTGAAGAGGGTGATTTCCTTTCCCTGGACGGATCCACCGGAAAGATTTTCAGGGGAAAGATAGATACAGTCACGCAGGAGATATCTGAAGAGTTTTCCACCATGATGGAATGGGCAGATGATTTCCGCGAGATAAAGATACGCGCCAATGCGGATAATCCTCCCGAAGCAAGACAGGCTCTGGCTTTCGGAGCAGAAGGCATAGGCCTCTGCCGTACGGAGCACATGTTCTTCAGGGATGAGAGGATACCGGCCGTAAGGCGTATGATCCTTGCCGCCACAGAAGTGGAAAGGAGAAGGGCGCTGAATGAACTGATGCCTTTCCAAAAGGCTGATTTCAAGCGGCTCTTTGAAACGATGGAAGAAAGACCGGTGACCATAAGGCTGCTGGATCCGCCTCTCCACGAATTCCTGCCTCAGTCTGAAGAGGAAGCCAGGGAAGTGGCAGAGCAGCTGGGAATGACTTGTGAAGAACTGGAAGACAAGGTCGATAATATACGTGAGATCAATCCTATGCTGGGCAGAAGAGGATGCCGTCTTGCAATAACCCACCCGGAGATAATAGAGATGCAGGTCAGAGCTATAATGGCCGCTGCCATCGAAGTCAAACGGGAAAAGAAACTGGACATCATTCCTGAGATAATGATCCCGCTCATCAGCGATGAGAAGGAGCTTGGAGTGGTGAAGAAATACATCACCGAAACTGCAGACCATGTAATGACTGAAGAGGATATGGCGATCGAATACAGAACAGGCACCATGATCGAAGTGCCGAGAGCATGTGTCACTGCGGACAGTATCGCCAGAGAGGCGGAGTTCTTCTCATTCGGCACCAATGACCTTACCCAGATGACATACGGCTTTTCACGGGATGATACAGGCAGCCTGATCTATGAATATGAGGAAAGGGGACTGCTGCCGGCAGATCCGTTCTATTCACTTGATATTGACGGCGTAGGCGCGCTGATCGATATGGCCGCGAAAAAAGGACGCCACACCAGACCTAACATAAGGCTGGGAATGTGCGGTGAGCAGGCCGGAGAACCGGCGACCATCGAGTTCTGTCACCGGGTCGGCATGGACTATGTATCATGCTCCCCGTACAGGATACCTATGGCCAGGATAGCCGCTGCGCAGGCAGCCCTGAGAGAAGAGGCGGATACCGGAATATAGCACGATTGGCGTATCAGCGCTGCCCGGACTTTGATCTTGCAAGCGTATTTTGTGAACGAGACCCTGCATTTGCAGGGTTTTCTTGCGTATATAGGTAAATTGTGATAATATCTGTCCAGGAATTATTTTTATATTCAAAGACAAAAGGGGGCAAACAGAAATGTTCAGAAAATGTCTTGCGGAGTGCATCGGCACGGCTGTACTCGTTACTTTTGGATGCGGCGTTGCTGCAACCAACGGTTTTGGTACGGGCCTTGTAGGAATCGCACTTGCATTCGGCCTCGTTATCGTTGCGATGGCGTACTCCATCGGTAACGTTTCGGGATGTCATGTAAATCCGGCAGTATCCATCGCCATGCTCATCAGAAAGAAGATGACAGGCGCTGAATTCGTCGGATACGTTGTGAGCCAGTTCATCGGCGCTATCATCGGAGCTCTCGTGCTCTGGCTGATCTTCAGCTGCACAGGCTATGGTGAGAGCCTGGGATTCGGTACCAACGGATACCTTGAAGCTTCAACTTCAGGCATCAGTATCGCAGGCGCATACGTTGCTGAGATCGTACTCACATTCGTATTCGTTATCGCAGTATGCGGTGTAACAAGCAAAGAAAGCTTCTCCAACATCGCAGGCGTAGTGATCGGCCTTGCGCTGACTCTTGTACATCTTTTCGGACTTCCGCTCACAGGAACATCCGTAAACCCGGCAAGAAGCTTCGGACCGGCACTCATCGCAATGTTCAACGGAAACAGCGTTCCGCTCGAACAGGTACACGCATTCATCATCGCGCCGCTGATCGGCGGTATCCTTGCTGCTCTGGTATATAAAGTGCTGGCTGCAGAGGGAAAAGAGACACTCGCATAGCAGAGTGAAGAATCAGTACCTGCAGGCACCCGGGCCGTAAGGTTGGGAATGTTTGCGAAATCAAAAAAAGTGGAAAGCGCCTTCAGAGCATCAGGACTCTGAAGGCGTTTTTTGTATTGCCGCGGACGGAAATTCCGACAGTTTGTCTGAATATCCGGAACTCCATTGACATCCCGGATGCCTGAAAATACTATTTTCACACAGGAAAAACAGCAAAAACAGAAGGGACAGAAGGAATGGAGAACATACGAATCGGAATAATTGCCGGAGACAGGGACTATGCCCTGGCGCTGGCTTTTGGAATGACTGAAGTGCGCAGAGATCTGATAGTGGAAGTGCTGCCGGGACCGGGCGTGTGCACAGATATGGACTTGCTGCTGGTGGAAGAACAATTGGTAGGGAGCATGTCTGAACAGGAAAAAACGGTGATACTATGCAGAGAAAAGGCGGATCAGCGGATGGACCGCAGGGAAGGGGTGTATAAGCTCTGGCGCTATTCAAATATCAGGGATATAGTCAGCAGCATCATGTATATCTACACTTGGATATACGGCAGACATGTGGCATACGTGGAAAAAGACATGGTGCGGTTTTATGGTTTCATTTCCCCCTGCGGAGGAACTGGGTGCACGTCGGTGGCGATGGCCGTAGCGCAGGAGATGGAGCGTTTTCATGGAAGGAATGTGATGTACATAAGCCTGGGGCAGATCAGTCCGGTACCGGAGTACATGAGAACAGAATCCGGAGGCAGGACTATCGCGGAATACCTTTATCACAGCCTTGGCAGGAACAGAGACATCTGGCGGATGAAAGACGTACCGGTCGAAAGTTTCCTTTCCAGAAGCGACAGCGGTGTTGAAGCGCTGACAGCCTCGCCTGGGAGAAACCCGCTTCCTTATCTTGACAGAGACGACATCTCACGGTTCATGTCATCGATAGCAAAAAGCGCAAGATATGATACCGTGATAATAGACGCAGGATGCAGCCTGGCGTTTCAGGCCACAGACGCTCTTGACATATGCGACAGCTGCTGTCTTATCAGGGACCCTTATAGAAAAGGGCGGGCCGCACAGCTTTATATTGACCATCTGAGCAGTATTGTCAACTCGGGTATTACCGGGCGCATGGTAGTTGCGGATAACAGACGTGTTCTTCTTCGTGAGGATGAAAGGAGCCGGATACTTGACGAGCTGTTTTCCACAGACGATGAAGATGAAAATGCCGGTGTCAACAGAGATGATAATGAGTCTGACGGAGCGGAAAAAGACGAGTCAGGACCGGCGGACAGGGTAGCCGATGTGATCATCTGTTTTGACCCTGACAGTTTCAGAAATGATGGAGGAATCAGGAAGATATCTCTTGACGGCAGTTTCGGTATCGGGATAAAGGAACTGACTGAAAAACTAATCGCGGCAGCAGGTGATTCATGATATAATGTTTACATAAAAGAGAGTACTTTCCTGTCGCGGACCGTGCGGCGGACAACATCTTTGGAGGTGGAGCGATTGGAGCATATCGACTCCTTCATCATCGATCTGGCCAGGATCCTCATCATTGCGGGGATCATAACGGTAATATTCAGAAAACTCAAACTGCCTGCAATTCTCGGATACATTATCGCGGGCTTTTTGGCGAGCCCGAATTTCATTCCTCTGAAGATCACGGTCACCACCGGCGACGTTCAACTTTGGGCGGATATCGGTATCATATTCCTTATGTTCGCGCTGGGTCTTGAATTCAGCTTCAAAAAAATAGCTCAGATAGGCGGAAGCGCGGTTATAACGGCGATGACCGTAATGGGCGCAATGATAGCCATAGGCTACACGACAGGTATGCTGATGGGCTGGGGAAAGATGGACAGCATCTTCCTGGGCGGCATGCTTTCCATGTCATCGACTATGGTAATCATGAAAGTCTATCAGGAATACAAGATGGAAAAAGAGCGGTTCGCGTCTGTGGTATTGGGGACTTTGGTCCTTGAGGATCTGGGCGGCGTATTCATGATGATAATCCTGACCACACTGTCTGTAGGCGAGACATTGCAGGGCGGGGCTATGGTCGGCGAGATCGCCAGGCTGCTGGGTCTGCTTGTAGTATGGCTGGCAGTCGGGATATATCTGATACCGACGTTCCTGAAACTGATTTCAAAGATCGTGAATGACGAACTTCTGCTGATCATTTCTATAGCGCTTTGCTTCGGAATGGTGCTTATAGGCACGCGTATCGGCTTTTCGATGGCTTTGGGAGCATTCCTTGCCGGATCAATAATAGCGGGAACGGTACACGCCGGCAGAATAGACAAACTGGTTAAGCCGGTAAAGGACTTATTCGGCGCGATATTCTTCGTATCTGTCGGGACTATGCTGGATCCCGACATGGTAGTGAAATACGCAGTGCCTATAATCATAATCACAGTTGTGACCATTTTCGGACAGATGATATTCTCAACGCTGGGAATGCTTCTTTCCGGTCAGGATCTGCATACCGCCATCAGAGGCGGTTCCGGAATGATGCAGATCGGTGAATTCTCATTCATAGTTGCGTCACTGGGGACCAGTCTCGGGGTAACGGGAGATTTCCTGTATCCTATAGTGGTATGTGTTTCCGTGATCACATCGTTCTTGACACCGTTCTTCATAAGGGGGTCAGACGGAACTTTCAGATTCATAAACAAGAGGATCCCGTCACGTCTCAAAGCGGCTCTGGGCAGATATACTTCGTCACAGAGAAGCAGCAGCGAGGAAGACTCAGATTGGCGGAATTACCTGAAGAAATACTTCCAGAGAGTGGTCTTCTGCACGGCGGGTCTTGCTGCCATATACATTGCGGGAACCAGGTTCATCGAGCCACTGATCGACCAGTACATCAACGCTGACTGGAGCCATCTGATCGCAGCTGTCGTGACGTGCGGAGCGATGATACCGATAATCGCGGTACTCTGCATAAGACGCCACATCCTTTATACAAAGCTCTGGATAAAGTCAAGGACCAACAGGCTGCCGCTGATTACCATGGACGCAGTCAAATTCATCATATCCATAATGGCTATCATGATCACGCTGCGGAAACTTCTGCATCTTTCTTATCCTATAATCGCCATAATAGTAGCGGTGATAATGGTGATCGTGGTCAAGACAGACTTTGCGAGAAGTGCAGCCATTAAACTTGAGATGAGATTCGTCGGCAACCTCAACGAAGAACTCCTTGCCAGGCAGAAACGCGAGCACAAGGTTAACGACAGGCCCGGCTGGCTTGACCAGAAGATGTATGTGGTCGAATTCAGGATAAATGAGACCGTGGAAAACAATAATATCGTAGACTTCGGTAACAACAGGTTTTTCCACGTAACG
>JAFYIC010000137.1 GCA_017538845.1 Bacillota bacterium
AACGACTGGTTCACGGGCAAGTATTACGGCAGCCCTGCAAGAGGCGAGCTCTACAATGATTCTGAGTGGCTGCGTGATGCCAGACTCTGCGGAACAACAGCGTCGCTGTGCGGAGTAGAGTCTGCGCTGTATGAAAATAATGAGGAAGCACTGCAGAAGGCCATCGATGCTGATGTCTTGCTCCATGCATGCATGCTCACACTGCGCGGAATACCTGTTTTCTACAGCGGTGATGAGCTGGGAATGCTGAATGACTACGGATATCATGATGATCCGGGCAGATGGGCAGACAGCCGTAACATACACAGGGGAAAGATGGACTGGGAAAAGGCGGAGGAAAGAAAAGATCTCTCCACTCCGACAGGAAAGATCTTCCATGAACTGCGCGAGCTCGTTATGATACGCAGATTCAACGAAGTGTTCCATTCAGACGCCCACGTTTATCCGATCGATACGGGTGACAACAGAGTGCTTGGAATAGCCAGAGACTACAAGGGAAAGCGCATGCTCGGCCTCTTCAACTTCTCACCGGATGAGGTGAGGGTAGACGCATGGACCGGCGGAAGCATGATGAAACCGTACGGATTCCGCTGGATCCTTGAAAGATAATATAGTAACTAAAGATTTGCTTCAGATCAGATCCGGTTCGGATTCCTCATCCGGACCGGATCTGTCCGGCAATTCGAAATCAAAATACGGAGCAAGAGGCTTCATCATCAGCTTTGAACAAAGATAAGCCGTGCCGCCGAAAAACAAAGCCGGCCACAGTACGATGATGCGGCTCAGAATGAACGGGGCAAAAGCCAGCAATGCTACCGGGACCAGCCACAGCACACACATGACAAGTGTGCGCGGCAGCCATGAAATGCCTAAGTAAAAGGCGTTTTTTATTGTCTGAAAAATACCGTTCTCAAACTGTGACGTGAGCGCGAATGCCCACACTGCAGTGATCATCCATATGATCATTCCTATTACCGCTATGATGCGCTGGATGCGTGCGGACGGGCTTCCCGATGCAGAGAGTACGACCAGATCAAATATAAAAACAGCAGCAGCCAGAAGGAACAGCAGCCAAAGTAGCGTGCCGTTCTTCAGATTGCTGCGGAAGTAGCGGAAGAAGTGGCGTGAGCGCCAGTTGCCTTCCTCGGTATTCATGTTAAGTACGCATCTCATCAGGGCAGCCGAAGCGGCACCCATCGTGATGACGGGGATCGAACAAATCGTCCAGAGTATGCTGAGCATGGCAATATCAGCCATCCTTCCGAACAATGCCCAGATGGGAGTCTCAGAATCAAACAGTCTGTTAATAGCTATACCTCCTTGTGTGTTGGGACAGAGATCCAGAGCGGATCGCCGTCACAGTGTATGAGTCCGCCGGAAACGCTTACCTTGCCGCCTCCGAACAGGTCGTCGTATACTCCGTCAGGAAGGTCCACCGGAACATCCCCGGAAAGACCCCTGAATGAGAAAATGCCTGTCTTGCAGTTTATCCTGTCATCTCTTGTGAGTACGGCAATATCTTTTTCATCATCTGTCTCAGCAGTAAATATATCATCTGCTGAGAGAGTTTCTTTCTTAAGTTTTGCAAGCTTGCTGATGAGATCCGAAATGTCTGCTCCCGCATCCCAGTCAACAAGGTCACGGTCGAAGAGGGAAGGCGTGTGGGCGGCTTTCACTTCCTGTCCCCCGTAGATTAGAGTCGTTCCTTTGAGGAAAAAGATCAGCGCTGTAAAGTTCCTGAGCGCCTGCTCGTTTGCTGCTCTCGGAGCAAAACGGGCTGTATCGTGGTTCTCCAGATAGCGGAGCTTGTTATACGTCTTAGGATATGCGAAATCCTGGAAGCACAGAAGATCCATCCAGTGTGACAGGCTGCCTTTTCCGTCAACATACTTGTCGAAAGCTTCGCGCACATCGTACTCATACTCGATGTCGAATGCTTCAAAGGCCTCGGTATCGGTAGCAGAGTACATTCCGCGTCTCCGGCATTCCACACTGAAATCGCGGTGGACGCTCTCGGCAAGCCAAATGAAATCAGGTTTTATTTCAGCGATCTCCCTGCGGGCTCTTTTCCAGAATTCCACCGGAATGAAAGACGCCACATCGCAGCGGAACCCGTCCACTATCCGTGCCCATCCCTTGAGCGACTCTATCTGGTAGTCCCAGAGCTCCGGGACGTTGTAGTCAAGATCGATTACATCGGTCCATTCGCCTACATGGTTGCCGGGCCTGCCGTCAGGCTTTTTATAGAAGAACTCAGGGTGTTCGTTCCAGAGTACGGAATCCGGGGAAGTGTGATTGTAGACTACATCGATCATGCAGCGCATGCCTTTATCGTGGATGGCATCCACAAGAGCCCTGAGATCCTCGAGTGTACCGTATTCCGGGTTGACACTGCGGTAATCCTTATTTGCATAAGGGCAGCCAAGAGTACCTTTGCGGTTCAGCTCTCCGATAGGGTGGACAGGAAGGAACCAGATGATGTCAGTTCCCAGAGCCTTTATGCGGTCGAGATCAGGGATGACCGCCCTGAAGCTGCCTTCTTTGGTATGGTTTCGGACGTAAACAGAATATATAAGCTGTTTCTGCAGGGCAGGATCAGTATTCTTTGCCATTTCGCTAGCCTCCTTATCGTTACCGCAGCAAAAGCCGGTGATGCGTTTGACCCTTTTGCTAAACTATACCACGAGGCGTAAAAAAAGCAAACTTATAGGGAATGATAATCCGCTTTATTGTTAACCGAAAGCACAAAATCTTTTTTTAGAATTGAAAAAGGAAAAAAATGGACATATAATAATTTTTGTAAGCTATCGAAACTTATAATTGGTATTTGTTTTTTTAAGGAGGAATTACATGAAGAAGAAATTATTTGTTCTTTTCCTTGCGTTCGCGATGGTATTTGCTTTCGCAGCCTGCGGTGGCGGCGGCGGAAGTGACTCCGGAAGCGATGAGGGAACCGGTTCCGTATACTGGCTGAACATGAAGCCTGAAGCAGATGAAGCACTTCAGGGACTTGCTGCAGCTTATACCGAAGAGACAGGCGTTCCTTGCAAGGTCGTAACAGCTGCATCCGGATCGTACAGCGATACACAGACTGCAGAGATGGCTAAGTCCGAGCCTCCAACGCTATTCAATGTCGGTAACATGAGTGCGCTGAAGGACTGGGAAGACTATTGCCTTACACTGGACGGCACTGATTTCATGAATGAGCTTACGACCACTGACTTCAATCTGAAGAATGAAGCCGGTGAGACAAAGGCGATCGGCTGGATCTATGAGTCTTACGGTATCATCACCAACAAGGCTCTTCTGGAGAAGGCAGGTCACTCACTCGATGAGATCAAGGACTTTGATTCCCTGAAGGCTGTTGCAGACGATATCCACGCACGCGCAGGCGAGCTCGGATTCGATGCATTTACTTCAGCCGGTCTTGATGACTCTTCATCCTGGAGATTCTCAGGCCACCTGGCCAACATGCCGCTCTTCTATGAGTTCCGTGATGACGGTATCGTAGACAAGCCGGCTGAGATCAAGGGAACTTACATGGACAACTTCAAGAAGATCTGGGATCTCTACATCACAGATTCCGCTCAGGATCCTACATCCCTGACAACTGCTACAGGCGACCAGGCTGAGGCTGAGTTCGGCGAAGGCAAAGCCGTATTCTATCAGAATGGTACATGGGAGTGGGCAGCACTTACAGCAGATAAGTTCCAGCTGAACCCTGATGATATCACAATGATCCCGATCTACTGCGGCGTTGACGGCGAAGAGAAGGCCGGCCTGTGCTCCGGTACAGAGAACTGCCTCGCAGTAAACAGCCAGGCTTCCGAGGCTAATCAGCAGGCTACACTCGACTTCCTGAAATGGTGTGTAACTTCTGACAAGGGAATCGAAGTACTCAGCTCGATCGGCGACATCCCGTTCAAGAAGGCTCCGGAGTCGGCAAACGGATTCTCCAGGGCCGGTGCTGAAATGCTCGCTAACGGCAACTACGCCTGCACATGGGCATTCAACTTCACACCAAACGTAGACAGCTTCCGTGCTACACTCGTGACTGCTCTTGCAGCTTACTCTGCAGATCCGTCCGATGCTAACTGGGACGGCGTTGTTAAGGCGTTCGTTGACGGCTGGGCTTACGAGTACGGTGTAGAGAACAACTAATACTCACTCCTTTTAGCTGATAGCTAATAAATGACAGGGGCGGGCGATACTCGCCTGCCCCTGCTTTTTTATAAAAGCTTATAGGTAATCAAAAGAGAAAGGAGATGAGCGTTTTGCGCAAAAAGAAAAAGAAACACGATCACTCCACCGTGAACAGTGTTCTGATCCGCAGACCGATACAGCGCTGCTTTCCGCTGTTCATACTCCCGACATCTGCATGCTTTGTTATTGGCTTCGTATGGCCTTTCCTTCAGGGTATTTATCTCAGCTTCTGCACTTTCAATACTCCAAGGGATGCAAAGTGGGTAGGATTCCAGAACTATGTCAGAGCATTTACTGATGCCGGATTCCGTCATGCTTTCTGGAATACGGCGGCATTCGCGGTAGTTTCGATCATACTCATTAATGTGCTGGCGTTTTTCATCGCTTACGCACTGACTCAGCATATTAAAGGAGCAAACCTGTTCCGTACGGTGTTCTTCATGCCTAACCTCATCGGAGGCGTCGTACTTGGATACATATGGTCGATGATCTTCGATGCCATACTTAAAGGCTATAACACATATCTGACAGCTAACGCCACATACGGTTTCTGGGGACTGGTCATACTCGTGGCATGGCAGCAGATAGGATATATGATGATCATCTACATCGCAGGTCTTCAGGCTGTTCCGGGCGACATGCTGGAAGCTGCAAAGATAGACGGCGCTACCGGCTGGCAGACTCTTACAAGAGTCATCATACCTAATGTGATGCCGTCGATCACCATTTGCACATTCCTGACGCTGACGAATTCATTCAAACTGTTCGACCAGAACTTAGCTTTGACCGGAGGAGCTCCTTCAGTCATGCTTGAGAACACCAAGGTCAACATGACAGAGCTGCTCGCGCTGAATATCTTCTCAACATACAACATCAATAAGAATTATCACGGTGCCGCACAGGCTAAGGCCGTGGTATTCTTCATTCTTGTTGCGGTGCTGGCACTCGCTCAGCAGAGAGCTACCAGGAGCAAGGAGGTGCAGCAATGAATAAAAAGCACTATAAGAAATTTACTCCGCTCAGCAAGGTCGTCTCTGCGATATTCGTTGTGCTGTGCATAGCATGGATAATGCCGATCTTCGAGGTAGTAATAAACTCGTTCAAGTCGAATGCATCAATCAATACAAATGCATTCTCGCTTCCTACTGCAGAAAGCTTTGTAGGATTCGCGAACTACATAAAGGGCATGACTTTCGGTAATTATCCGTTCATGAAGTCCGTCGGATACAGCTTTTTCATCACGATTGCTTCGGTATTCCTGATACTGCTGTTCACATCGATGTCTGCATGGTACATTGCCCGTGTAAACTCAAAATTTGCCAACATTTTCTACTATCTCTGCCTGTTCAGCATGATCGTTCCTTTCCAGATGGTGATGTTCACTCTGACGTTCACGGCAGATAATCTGAAGCTGAATACACCTTGGACTATCCCGGTCGTATATCTGGGATTCGGAGCGGGACTTGCGATATTCATGTTTGCGGGCTTCGTAAAAGGCCTGCCTCTTGAGATAGAGGAGGCGGCCGCGATAGATGGTTGCGGACCGATACGTACGTTCTTCTCAGTAGTCCTGCCTATGCTGAAGCCGACACTTATTTCAGTCGGCATCCTTGAGACCATGTGGGTGTGGAATGACTACCTGCTCCCGTACCTTGTGCTCGACAGGACCAAATACATGACGATCCCTATCCATGTACAGTATCTCAAGGGAAGCTACGGCTCGGTAGACCTCGGCGCTACGATGGCGGTAATCATGCTTTCCATGCTGCCGATCATCATCTTCTACATGGCGCTCCAGAAGCACATCATCAAGGGTGTGGCTGCAGGAGCCGTAAAGGGTTAATCTTATGAAAAATACAGAGCGCACAGCAGGAATACTTATGCCACTATTTTCCATCCCGTCTCCGTACGGGATCGGGACTCTCGGTCTTGAGGCAAGGAAGTTTGTCGACTTTCTGCACGCCGCGGGACAGAGCTGCTGGCAGATGCTTCCTGTAGGACCGATAAGCTACGGAGACTCTCCGTATCAGAGCTTTTCGTCTTACGCCGGCAATCCGTATTATGTGGATCCGGATATCCTGATCGAAGACGGACTGCTGACGAAAGAAGAGGTAAGTTCCCCGGATTTCGGACAGGATCCTGAAAAGATCGATTACGGAAAGCTTTACGAGAACAGGATCGGACTGCTCAGAAAGGCAGCCCGGAGAGGCATTGCCAGAGACAGGGAGGCGTTTTCCGCTTTCATCAGAAAGAAAGCGTGGCTTCCTGATTACGCGCTCTTCATGGCGCTGAAACAGCACTTCGATTCACGCCCGTGGTTCGAGTGGCCTGATGAGGACATAAGGCTGCACAGACCTGAGGCCTGCGCAAAATGGAGAAGTGAGCTCCGCGAAGAAGTGGAAATGTATGAATACATACAGTTCCTGTTCTATCGCCAGTGGGCACAGCTGAAGGCATACGCAAATGATGCCGGCATCTCCATTATCGGTGATCTTCCGATATATGTTGCGCTTGATTCCGCAGACGTCTGGGCAGAACCTCACTGGTTCCGGCTGGATGAAAAGAACATTCCCGTAGAGGTTGCCGGAGTTCCGCCTGATCTGTTCAGCGCGGACGGACAGCTTTGGGGAAACCCGCAGTATGACTGGGATGCAATGGAGGCAGACGGTTTCAGCTGGTGGGTCCGCAGGATAGCCGGTGCGGGAGAACTGTTCGACAGGATACGCATCGACCACTTCAGAGGGATCGAGAGTTATTTCGCCGTTCCATATGGAGAGACTTCCGCACGGAACGGACACTGGGTCAAGGGACCCGGGATCCGGCTCGTGGACACACTTAAGGAACGTTTCCCGCAGCTTGATTTCATAGCGGAAGACCTTGGCTATTCAACACCTGAGGTCAGGCAGCTGCTTAAGGAATCAGGATTCCCGGGCATGAAGCTGCTGGTAGCCGCTTTTGACGCCATGAATATCACGGCATTCAGGCCTCATAATTTCGTAAGCAACTGCATTTGCTATACCGGCACTCATGACAACCACACGCTGGCAGGCTGGCTTGCAATAGCCGGCGAGGAGGAACTGTCAACTGCAAAGCAATACTTCGGTCTGAACGAAGAGGAAGGCTTCTGCAGGGGAGTCCTCCGCGGGGGCATGAGTTCCGTTGCGAGGCTGTTCGTCGCACAGATGCAGGACTGGCTGGAACTCGGCGATGAGGCCAGGATAAACGCACCGGGAGTACCTATGGGTAACTGGACCTGGAGGATGAGACCCGGCGCAGCCACAGAAGAACTCGCTGAGGAAATATTAAAAATGACCCGGCTTTACGGCCGGACAGCTCCGGAATAACTACCAACTAAAGGGCGCCTGATCACTCCACGATCTGATCTTTCGTCCTAAAGAAAGGAGGAACTATCCGCCGGCTCGCGGTGCGGCAGTGTGGAGACCTGTCGTAATGCGGCGCGTCCCTTGCGGGCGGTCGCGAGGCACTCGGGAGGAGTCCCGTTTGTCAGGGCTGTATATATGGCAGAAGTAATCATAAAAGGGTTAAAAAAGGTATATGACAACGAGGTAACTGCAGTCCATGACGTCAACATCGATATCAAGGACAAGGAGTTCATCGTACTGGTCGGACCATCGGGCTGTGGTAAATCCACAACGCTCCGCATGGTAGCAGGACTTGAGGACATCAGCGGCGGCGAACTTTATATCGACGGCAAGCTGATGAACGATATCTCGCCTAAGGACCGCGATATCGCAATGGTATTCCAGAGCTATGCTCTGTATCCGCATATGACGGTCCGTGAGAACATGGCCTTCGCCATGAAGCTGAAAAAGGCTAAACCGGATGAGATCGATAAGAAAGTAAATGAAGTCGCGGAGATCCTCGACATCACACAGTATCTGGAGCGCAGACCAAAGGCTCTGTCCGGCGGTCAGCGCCAGCGTGTTGCTATCGGCCGCGCCATGGTACGTGATCCTAAGGTGTTCCTCATGGACGAGCCTCTTTCGAATCTCGACGCTAAGCTGAGAAACCAGATGCGTGCTGAGATCATAAAGCTCCGTCAGCGCATCAACACCACGTTTATGTATGTAACGCATGACCAGACAGAAGCCATGACTCTCGGCGACCGTATCGTTATCATGAAGGATGGATATGTGAACCAGATAGGCACGCCTCGTGATGTGTTCAACAAGCCGGTCAACCTGTTTGTTGCGGGATTCATAGGAATGCCTGTGATGAATTTCTTCGAAGGATGCAGGCTGCTGCTTGAGGGCGGAAAGTACTATGCGGAGATACGCGGAGTAAAATTTGAACTCTCGGACTTCCAGCAGAAAGCGCTTAAGCATAATGGTCAGGCGCCATGCGACATAATTGCGGGTATCCGTCCGCAGCACATCCGTGTCGGTTCAGGCGAACTTACAGCTGTGATCGAAGTATCCGAACTCCTTGGTTCCGAGTACAACCTCCATGCCCGCAGCGGAGATGATGAGGTCGTAATGGTCATCCCGACCATCGGACTGGCAGAAGATGTTTCGATGGGAAGCAAGGTGCACTTCGATGTGATGCCTGAGCTCATCCAGCTCTTCGATAAGGAGACAGGAAAGAACCTCATCTGGTACGATAAGGAATCGGCAGAGGCTCATGCACCTGTATGCAAATCATATGATTTCGAATGATAATCACTTAAAACTGCACAAACCAAAAGGAGGTCTTCCATGAAGACCTCCTCTTTGTTTTACAGGTCATCGTCAGTATTGTTAAGAATTGAATCTGAAAGCAGGGAAAAACTGTAATACAAAATAAAAGGGACAACAGGAGAAAATGTAGAAAAATCCAGGTCGTAATATTAAGCATGTTATAAGGGAGTAAAATATGGGCCTTTTTTTCACAGATTACAAACAAGAGATGATTCAGTGTGCAAGCTGGTCTTTAACTCGAACAGCCTAAACAAGGCTGTACCCCATATCACCCCGAGGACTACCCCATATGCTCCGGAAAGATCAAAAATTCATCGAAAATGAGTTTTGAAAACGGTCTGGGCTAGTCAACGCTGGGGGTTGATGAGCAAGTTGGCTCTGGAATTATTGCACGGGCAGGGTGAGACGACACTCCCGACCATGAAGACACTCGGCGGATCCGCCAATGAGAATTCAGCCGATGCGAAGGGCTCAGAAAAGATCGATTTCTCG
>JAFYIC010000138.1 GCA_017538845.1 Bacillota bacterium
ACCAGTTTCCTCATGTTCGTGCTGGTGATAGCTCTGGTGCTTTTCTCTTTTCTGGGATGGCCTAATCTGGCCCTGCGTATCGCCTCAAGGCTCCTGCTGATACCGGTGATCGCTGGACTTTCATACGAACTGCTCAAGTGGGCGGGAAGAAGCGACAACTGGCTGGTGAAGATACTCAGCATGCCGGGGCTTTATCTGCAGAAACTGACTACGAGGGAACCTGATGACGACCAGCTGGAAGTGGCTATCGCGGCCGTGAAGGCAGTCATGGTAGACGAAAACGAGCCGTGCATCGAAGGGCTCTGTAATAAAGAAGGAAAACTGATCGTGAAAGAAAAGGATACAGAAAAGGCGGCAGAATCATCTGCGGCAGCCGGAGACAGCGAAGGAAGGCAGGAATAACAAGAAATGAGTCTGACACTTAAAGAAATGATAGCAATAGGAGAAAACCAGCTGATCAACGCCGGAATCATGAACCCCAAGGTGGACGCGGAACTCCTTTACATGGATATGCGGGGCATCGACAGGACGAGGCTTTTCATGGAATGGGGCAGCGAGGTCGACGACGACACCTGCGACCAGTATTTCAAATTGGTAGACCGGAGAGGCAAACGTGAGCCCCTACAGTATATAACCGGCAGCCAGGAATTCATGGGGCTGGATATAGCCGTAGACGAAAACGTGATTATCCCCAGACCTGAGACAGAGTTCATGGTGGAGCATGCCCTGAAGATCATACTGGGAAAGGCTTCGGACAATAAGGAAGAGGCTGAAAATGACGCTGATCTGCTGAGCAGAATAACGCCCAGAAAAAAGTGGAAGGTGCTGGATCTCTGCTGCGGCAGCGGAGCCATCGGCGTGACCATAGCCCACCGGTGCGCGAACGCGAAGGTAACAGCGACCGACAATAGCGAAGCAGCCGTGGAAGTGGCTAAGAAGAACGCAGCGAAGGCCAGAACCAAGGTGCGCTTTACGACGGGAGACCTTTTCGAACGTCTGAAGGCGAAAAAACAGTTCGACATGATCATTTCCAATCCGCCTTACGTACCTACACACATGATTCCCATACTTCAGGAAGAGGTGAAGGATCATGAACCGCTGGCGGCTCTTGACGGGGAAACGGACGGTCTGGATTTTTACAGAAGGATCGTGAAGGAAGCCCCGGAATATATCAGAAGCGGCGGCGTGCTCATGCTCGAGACCGGCCACGACCAGGGGAAAGCCATAGAAGAGCTGATCCGGGCGGAAGACGCCTATGAAGACTGCGTGATCATGAAGGATTACAACATGCATGACAGGGTCTTGCTGGCTGTACTGAAATAGCCGGCACGGAATGCCCGAGGACCATATAAACGAACGGAACTGCGGAGAACACATCCGCAGTTTTTTATGTAAAAAAATATTTAATTAACGACATTTCCACAGGTATAAGATATAATAACCTTGTAACTGGTATATAGTTTTTGGACAAAGCGCAGAAGGTACCGTGCCTGATGCCGTGTGTCCGGATATACCGGGGGAGGAAGAAATGGAAAAGACGATGAAATCAACAGCCGGAAGGATAGCGGTGATAATCGTAGCCATAGTAATGGCAATAGCATTCATGCCGGCGCTGGCTTTTGAAGCCCACGCAGGCGGAGGCTATGATCTTCCGCAGCCCAGCGGTCTTAACAGCGGAGGAACCGTAGATCCGGAGACTACGCTGACAGTATCTGCGAACGACATAGAGGCAGCACAGTCCGGTTTTAAACAGGGATATAAAGACGGATATCTGAGTGTTTACTGGGGTATAGCCAACAACAGCAGCTGGGCAGGGCAAAAAACTGTAAAAGGAACCTATTCCGACGGTGTGTTCTCGCTTAAGGTGCCTATTAAATACGCAGGCAAGTGGATCACTTTTTACGTAGACGGAGAAGATGAGTATGGCGTGAATTTCAATGCCAATACGGCGCCGGTAAAGGTTTACGACAAACTAACCGTTGACTCGGATCCAAGTTTCAGCACTACGTATTACAGCACAGGAGGAAAACCGCTGAAAAAGACTTTCACATTCAATGTATATGGCGGTTTTACGTACCACTGGTACGATTCATACCCGTCGCATACAATAAACAAGAAGATCATAAGATTATATCGGAACGGCAAGAAGATAAGACAGAAAACCACATCCAAGGATGAGGTAACATTCAAGAATGTACCGGTTTCATACAGCAAGAAGGATAAATTCAAAGCCGGAGTATTTGTGAAAATCGGAACGAAGACCATCGGCGGTCCGTCGATCACATTCAAGGAAAAATCTGTACAGGTCGGCAAGAACACCGTATACGCCACGAAGCTCAGCAAGAACAAGGTCATCGTAAGGTGGAGCGGCGCGACGTACGCCAACAAGTACAAGATATACAAGGGCAAAAAGCTGATAAAGACGGTCAAGAGCTCCAAGAGAAAGTACATAGTAAAGAAGAAGGGCGCAGGCAAAGCAAAGTACAAGGTAATCCCTATCTACAAATCCGGCAAGAAGGTATGCAAGGGCAAATCCAACAGAGTTAAGCCGAAGAAGAATCAGGTGAAGTTTACCCGATCGACAAGTTATACGGCTGCCAGCTACGGCACATGTCCTTTCGTAGTTACAAAGATTTCGCTTAAGGGTTCGACATATACTGTAACCGGATATGCGCTGAACAACAGGATCTTCGACATGACCAAGTACACGAAGCTTAAACTGAGATTCACCATAGGCGGCAAGAAGGCTTTCAGCAAGACCTATAAGAACAAATACATCAGAGTAAAGGAGTCCAGCTCGAAGAAAGTCGTGCTCAAGATAAAGGGCAAGAAAGGAAAGGATCTGGCGAACGGCGGTTTCTGCAGCATAACGGTAGAGGAGACGCCTTACTGGACCTGGCACGGACAGCACATACAGTAGCATGAAAAATAAAAGTTATTGATTGAAACGGATCCTGCGTGGTATAATACCACTGCACGGCAGGTGAAAGACTTGCCGGCGAACTGAATAACATGAATCGTACTGAGCTGCAAGGGGCGCGTATGCGTTACCGAGCGGGAAGGCGGTGACAAGCAGGATAAGTATATCTGTGCGGTCGCGGCCGCACAGATTTTTTATTACCGTACCGCGAAAGCGCAGTAGATGACAACACGGAGAGCATCACGGCTGACTGACCGGATGCAGACTAAAGGAGAGCGTGGGGCGATCTGCGAAGGCAGGAAGACCCTGCAGAAAAGGAGAGTAAAATGGCAACCTACAACAGCACATCAAAGAAGGCAGAAGAATTCATCAACCATGAACAGATCCTGAAGACTCTGGAATATGCGGAAGCGCACAAGACAGACCTTAAGCTCATGGAAGAACTGCTTGAAAAAGGCAGAGAGTACAAAGGGCTTTCGTACAAGGAAGCGGCTACACTTCTGCTTTGCGAAGACCCGGATATCATCCAGAAGATATTCGACCTGGGCAAAGAGATCAAGGAATATTTCTACGGTAACAGAATAGTAATGTTCGCGCCTCTTTACCTTTCGAACTACTGCGTGAACAAGTGCGTATACTTTCCGTATCACGTACAGAACAAGACCATTCCGAGAAAGAAACTGACCCAGGAAGAGATCAGACTGGAGACCATAGCCCTCCAGGATATGGGGCACAAGAGACTTGCTCTTGAAGCAGGCGAAGACCCTGTCAACAATCCGATCGAGTACATAC
>JAFYIC010000139.1 GCA_017538845.1 Bacillota bacterium
AATGAGCAGGAGCGAGAAGAAAAAGACACATGGTAAGGCATCCAACGGGAAAGAAGGTCCTGTGACCGGAAGAAGGGCTGCTAAGAAAGAGAAGTCCTCTATTGGAGATGCTTTGAATAAAGCAAAACAGCGCAGACAGGAAAACGCGGCGAGAAAGGCTGCGGAAAAGCGCGCGGTCGAAATAGATAAAGCGGCAGCTGCCGCTGAGGAGAATGTTGCAAACATGCATAATCAGAAGGGCACCGCAAAGAAAAAGTCAAAGAAGAAAAAAGGCTGGAAGACATGGTCAATAAAGAAAAAGATTCTGCTCTCAGTTCTGGGAATATTCCTGGCCATCTTTATCGTATGCTGTATTTATGCGGCAGTGATCATAGCTCAGGCTCCGAAGATCAATCCTGACAATATCTACGCTCATGTGGCGCAGCAATCCACCCTGTACGATAAGAACGGAAAAATAATAGAAAGTGTTTTCGTATCAGGCGGAAACAGGAAAAACGTGGAATACAAACAACTGCCTGAAGATCTTGTAAATGCCATCGTTTCCATTGAAGATAAGAAGTTCTGGACCCACAACGGATTCAACTTCTGGAGAATGATGGGCGCCATAAAAGAAGGCGTTTTCGGCGGGGGCAAAGTTACCGGTACAAGTACCATAACTCAGCAGCTGGCCCGTAATGTATATCTGGCTGAATCCAAAAGCGCCCGTACCATAAAGAGAAAAGTAACGGAAGCTTATTATACTGT
The DNA here is from genome assembly GCA_017538845.1 of Bacillota bacterium. GTDB lineage: Bacteria > Bacillota > Clostridia > Peptostreptococcales > Anaerovoracaceae > RGIG7111. The sequence goes on from JAFYIC010000139.1 coordinate 745, forward strand.
GCGCATCGAGCACGAACTTTCCAAAGAAAAAATAATGGAAGCATACATGAACACCATATATCTGGGATACGGAAGCTATGGTGTCAGAACTGCTGCCAAAACATACTTCTCAAAGAATCTGAAGGATCTGGACCTTATAGAGTGCGCGGCTTTAGCGGCGCTTCCGCAGATGCCTGACAGTTATGCTCTTGTAAAGGTAAAGGATGTGGGTTCAGTAAGCAAGAATGACCCTGACCTTCTTTATTATGATGATACGACGGCGTATGTGTACAACGGGGATGCGTCCAAAGACAGACGTGAACGTACGCTCCAGAACATGAAGGACGAAGGATACATAACTGAAAAACAAATGAAGAAGGCTCTGAAGGAAGACCTTCGTGACCACATAAAAATCAAAAAACACAGCGCCAGCTCATATTCCTCATATTTCACGGACTACTGCATAGATGAACTGACGGAGGACATCATGAAGGAGTACAACTACTCCTATGAGGATGCCCGCGACATGATATACACAGGCGGTCTGAAGATATATACCACCATGAGCAAGAGGATGCAGAAGATCGTAACAAAAGAGTTCGACCATACATATAACTTCCCGTACGCCACCAACTTCAGATATGACGGAAACAGAAATATCCTGGACAAATACGGGCACGTCCTCCTCTATGATTATGACAACATGTTCAATTCAAGAGGTAGCTACATGCTCAACAAAGGCGACTACAAGTGGCTGAAGAAGGGCGGACTGAAACTGTACGCCGGCAAACGTCTCAATTTCTACGATACCGAGACCGACAACGGCAATGAGATAGTGGCGCAGTTCAAGCCTATGTGGCTGTATGACAAGGATGGGATATTCAGTTCCATCGAGAGCGGGACCATAGACCTGCCTTCGAAGTACCTTTCAAAGGACAAGAACGGGAACCTGATAATCTCAAGGAAGTTCACCAAATCAAAGAGGGGAAAGAGGTTCTTTGTAAAGAAGAACGGACAACTACTTATCAGAAAGAAGCACTATTCCATCAAGGAACCTGTCAAGCAGCCCCAGGCGGCTATGGTTATCATAGACAATAAGACAGGCGGCATCCGCGCTATGGTAGGCGGAAGAGACATAAAGGGCAAGATGCTTTACAACAGGGCTCTCAGTCCGAGACAGCCCGGATCTTCTATCAAGCCTCTGGCCATGTATTCGTCAGCCATACAGCTTGGTGAAGACGCGGCGAACGCAGCTACGCCTATGGTATACAACGGCTCGGATACCGGTCAGTACGGAAACTTTCTGACCGCGTCCAGCATGATACACGACGCGCCTATAAAGGGCAGGGATGACTGGCCGAAGAACTGGTATACGGGATATAAGGGATATATGACCCTCAGAAAATCAGTAGAGCAGTCAGTCAATGTCAATGCCGTAAGAGTATACGATGAAGTAGGCTCTGATTACGCTATATCACAGCTGAAAAAATACGGAATAACATCGCTGGTCGAAGGCGGCACGGTAAATGATGAGAACCCTGCGGCTCTGGCTCTGGGAGGTATGACCAAGGGCATATCCCCACTTGAACTTGCCAGCGCTTACTCGACTTTCCCGAATAAAGGAATACACAAGTCGCCTCTGTGCTACACCAAAGTCTGCAACAGCAAAGGCGAGGTGCTCTTCAGAAGCAAACAGACAAAGAAGAGAGTCATCAGCGAAGGTACGGCCTTCATTATGACGGACATACTTCACACCACGGTCACACGCGGACTTGGCGTCAATGCCAACATCGGCACCCAGCCGGTGGCGGGCAAGACCGGTACCACGTCAGACAACTATGACATGTGGTTCGCGGGCTTCACACCCAAGTACTCGGCAGCTCTGTGGTGGGGCAACGATGTGAATATAGAGCTTACGGGCACCAGTAACAACTCGGCATCCCTCTGGGGAAAAATAATGAGACAGATCACAGCGGGCACCAAATGGAGAGAATTCCCGTCGATGCCTGATACGGTAGTAAAGGTGGGCAGCGAATTTTATATAGCAGGAACGCAGCCGGGATATACTTTCTACGACTCAAACGGCAATGCTATATACAATAAGCCTACGTACGATCCTGAGAAGAAGAAGAAGG
>JAFYIC010000140.1 GCA_017538845.1 Bacillota bacterium
AGGGAAAGGTTATCGACAGTAGCCGTCACGTCTCTGAGGGCATAGAGTTTCTTGTCTGCCGGGGCTATCTGTCCTGTCTGACCCGTCAGAGCCATTCCCACAGTATTGACCTGTTCAGTGAACTCCTCCGGTGACATGGAAGTTGAAAAGCCGGGTACGGATTCCAGTTTGTCTATGGTGCCGCCGGTGAAACCGAGAGCTCTGCCGCTCATCTTTGCCACAGGCACTCCGCATGCCGCGGCAAGAGGGCCTGCTACAAGAGTAGTCTTATCGCCTACGCCGCCTGTACTGTGTTTATCAACCTTTATTCCTTTTATGGAAGAAAGGTCTATGATATCACCCGAATCTCTCATTGCCATGGTAAGAGAAACGGTCTCCTCCCTGTCAAGGCCGTTGATAAAAGCTGCCATGAGAAATGCGGAGGCCTGATAATCAGGTATATCTCCTGCTGTAAAACCTTCGATGAAAAATCTTATCTCCTCATCGGTCAGTTTTCCTCCCTTTTTCTTCTTTTCAAGGATGCTGTTCATATCCATAGCAAATATCTCCTTAAAGGTGCCGTGTCATTGGATTATTTCCGTTTCCGTGTATATTCTGTCAGGTCGTATATCGTGTTTTTCATGAGGAATGACTCCGTCATATATCTGCAGATCGAAAGCCAGAGCTATTTTGCTCAGGCCGGGTCTCTCCGAAAGCCACTTGTCATAAAACCCTTTACCGAAACCTATTCTGTTTCTACTACGATCGAAAGCCACACCCGGCATTATCACCAGGGTGCTGCCCTCTTTCGCATATGCTTTGGGCATGTTTTCGGATGGTTCCTTTATTCCGAACTGACCCTCTGTCAGCTCGTCCGAAAGAGTGAAGGAACGGAACATCATCCTGCCGTTCTTTATGAGCGGAATCGCCACTTTCTTGCCGTCAGCCATCGCTCTTCTGATCAGCCAGCCTGTGTCCACCTCGTTTTCGAAGGACATGAACACGAACAGACTTTTTGCCGCCCTGTATTCTTCACTTGCCAGCACCTTTTCGGATATCTGCAGGCTTTTGTCCATTACAGCCTCTCTGCTCATATCCCGGCGCCTTTCAAGTATCATTTTTCTTATTTCTTTCTTATCCATGTGACTATTTCAGTACCTCAGACAGGAAACTCTCCCCTATCTGCGCAGTATCCGCACCGAGAGCATCGGCTGCGGTTGCTCCTATATCGGCATACGAACTCCTGGTGCCCAGGTTTCTGCCTTCTGCTATATGCTTTCCGAATACGACCATCGGAACGTATTCACGGGTGTGGTCCCAGCCGGCATGTATCGGATCGTTGCCGTGATCCGCGCACAGCATCATGATATCGCTGTCCTTCATTGCTCCGATCAGTTCCGGAAGCCTTGCGTCAAATTCCTCGATAGCTTTTCCGTATCCTTCCGGATCTCTTCTGTGCCCGTACTTGGAATCGAAATCCACCAGATTTGTGAATATGAGACCTTCAAAGTCTTTTGCCAGCGCTTCCAGAGTCTTATCCACCCCGTCCATGTTGCTTACGGTATGAACAGCTTCAGATATGCCCTTGCCGTTGAAAATGTCGCTTATCTTACCTACCGCATAAACTGTTTTACCGGCTTTCTGTATATTGTCCAGCACAGTGTCCGCAGGCGGAGTCACAGTATAATCCTTCCTGTCGGAAGTTCTTACTCGCTTACCGTTTTCCTTGATATAAGGTCTTGCTATTACTCTGCCGCAGGCCACATCGCCTACCAGCATCTTTCTGGCCGTAGCGCATATATCATACAGTTCCTCAAGAGGTATCACGTCTGTGCACGCGGCTATCTGGAACACACTGTCTGCAGATGTATATACTATGGGCTTTCCTGTGGCTTCGTGCTCATCGCCCAGTTCTTCGATTATCTCGGTTCCCGAAGCAGGATAGTTGCACAGTACTTCACGCCCTATTGCTTTTTCGAATTCTTTTATGAATTTTTCGGGGAACCCGTTCGGATAAGTTTTGAAGGGTACGTCCGTCCTGAGTCCCGCGATTTCCCAGTGGCCCGTGGTGGTGTCCTTACCTGCCGATACCTCAGCGAGCCTGCAGAAGGAGCCGGTCGGCGAATCAACAGCGAATCTTCCTCCCGCTGCCCCGTCTATATTGCCGAATCCGACAGATGACAGATTGGGTATGGAAAGCTGCGGGTATTTGTCCGCGATATGTCCGAAAGTGTCCGCCCCCGCGTCGCTGCCGTCCCCGTTCACATATTTATCCGCGTCCGGCAGTGCTCCTACTCCCAGACTGTCAAGAACTATGATAGTTACTCTTCTGATGTCTTCGCGTCCCATTGTCGTCTCCTTGTCTTTACCTATACCAGTTTCACGAGTCTGCAGTCCACCTTGTCGACGGATGCAAGTATGTATTCCACTCCGTTAAAATTGCCCTGCAGTCCTTTATGGAAATTCTCCCTGCCGTGAAGATGGCCGTACACCACCTTGGATGCTCCGGCTTCTGCAAAGATCTTAGTGAAATCAGAGGGCTGCAGTTTGTCGTTGGTCGGCGGATAGTGAAGCACGCCCAGTATTCTGGGTATGCCTGCCCCGCAGTTTATCTCCCGTTCCTGAGCAATAGCATCGTCGATGGACATCCTGAGCCTCAGGACCTCCCTGTTGTATATCTTCTCGTCCTCTTCAGTAAATCCCGGATCGCCGGGACATGCCCATCCTCTGCTGCCGCAGATGTACCAGCCTTCAACATAGACCGCTTTGTTCTGTACGAAAGTGATGGAATCGTACATGCCGTTCATCCTGTTGATGCCGTTCCACCAAAGGTCATGGTTGCCCTTGAAAATGAGCTTTTTGCCGGGCAGTGAATCGATCCACTCAAAATCAGCCGCAGCCTGCTGCAGCTTAAGACCCCAGGACACGTCCCCCGCGATTATTACGGTGTCGTTATCCCGGACGTTTTCGATCCAGTTTTCTCTTATCCTGTCCTCGTGATCTGTCCATCCCGGTCCGAACACGTCCATAGGTTTATCTACGGTCGGATCAAATGACAGATGCAGATCCCCGATGGCATAAATGCTCATTACTGATCTTCTCCGTTTTCCGTTTCTTCTTCCGGTTCCATTATACCCAGGATATCATTGCTTTCGCTGAGATCCAGCGTGCTCACGTTCCTGAGTTTTGAATTCATCATCCTTGTTCTGGTTCCCACCAGATTCTCAAGCTCCTTGTTGGCCTGATTGATCCTCTCCTGAGCCTTTGTGAGCGTCTTTTCGAACTTGCCGAATTCTGTCTTTACCGCAGCAAGAGTATTCCAGACTTCGCCGGAATGCTTCTGTATGGCCAGCGTCTTGAATCCCATCTGCAGACTGTTCAGAAGGGCTGCCATTGTAGTCGGTCCTGCTATATTCACCTTGTACTCACGCTGCAGGCTTTCCACCAGACCTCTTCTTACCACTTCCGCATAAAGTCCCTCAAATGGCAGGAACATTATGCCGAAATCAGTGGTATGCGGCGGTTCCACGTACTTGTCATGGATATCCTTCGCAGATTTCTTCACCGCTGTTTCCAGATTCTTACCGGCTGCCTCTATGATAGTCTTGTCACCTGTATCATAGGCTTCCATAAGGTGATTGTAGGCGTCTGCCGGGAACTTGGCGTCTATGGGCAGATAAACGATCCCGTCATCATCCCCTGGGAGCCTTATGGCAAATTCGACTCTCTCCGGTCCCGAAGTCGTATTTACGTTTTCCTCATACTGCTCCGGCGCCAGTATCTGCTCAAGTATGGCGCCCAGCTGTATCTCGCCCAGGATACCTCTGTTCTTTACGTTGGAAAGGACTTTCTTCAGGTCGCCAACGCCCGAAGCCAGATTCTGCATCTCGCCAAGGCCTTTATATACCTGCTCCAGTCTTTCGCTTACCAGCTTGAATGACTGGCTTATCCGTTCTTCAAGAGTCTTCTGCAGTTTCTCGTCTACAGTGTCTCTCATCTTCTCCAGCTGCTTGTTGTTTTCCTCCGACATGGATTTGATACGCTCTTCCATGGTCAGACGGATGTTTTCAAGTTTCTGTTCGTTCTGCATGGCCGTGTCCGTAAGCTGCCGCTGC
>JAFYIC010000141.1 GCA_017538845.1 Bacillota bacterium
GATGAAGTACTCGATGCCCTGACCGAATTTTTCTCTCGTTACTTTCCTGTTGCCCAGCTGTTTTGAGATATCCCGGTATTTGATTATCGGGCCTGCGATGAGCTGGGGGAACATGGAGATATACACTGCGAATTTAAGGAAGTTCTTCTGGCAGTCCACCTCGCCCCTGTATACGTCGATGATGTAGGAGAGGGCCTGGAACGTATAGAAGGAAATTCCTATGGGCAGGGCCAGTTTCGTGTATGTTATGTCGGTCCCGAAGATACCGTTGAAGGTGTCTATGAGGAATCCGTAATATTTAAAGAATGAAAGGATGAACAGGTTGACCACAATGGTAAAGATAAGGTTTGCCTTAGCGCCCTTTTCGGTCTTCCGGGCCCGGTCTATATCAACCCCCATCACATAGTTGAAGACAGCGCTGAACAGCATGAGGACCACGTACACCGGTTCTCCCCACGCGTAGAAAAATATGCTGCCTAAAAAGAGCACTATGTTCTTTCCGATCACTTTGGGCGCGATAACGTAGAGCACAAAGAGGGCCGGAAGGAATATGAAGATGAATAAAATACTGCTGAATACCATTTATCTTCCCTGTAACTTCTAGTTTATGATCTCGTCGAACTTCTTCTTCCATTTTTCCGCGTCTTCAGATACGGCCAGGAAAACATAAGGCCCTTCGGCGTCCAGTATCTTCGCCTCAAGGAGGGCTATCTGGGTTGTGCCGTAGCCTTCAAAGCTGGATATCTGAGAGCGGACGTGACGGCGCATGGCCGATTCCACTGCTGTCCGCTGTTTATCGTCCTTTGTCTTTATGATAAGGAGTTCTTCCACGGACATGGGCGAGCCGGATTTGTACATGACATAGCCGTCGTAGTCATCGCCGGTAAGATCGTAGTACTTGAGAAGGCTCTTGTCCGTCCCTTTGTGGAGGGCGGCAATGCTTTTTATTGAGCACATCTGATCGTTGATCTTATCCGCGCTTACATCTTTTACCGATTCTCTGGTCATAAGGAGGATCAGGAAAACGATGAGAAAGATTATGAGGGCAGCTTTTGCTGCTGTGAGCGCCGCCTTTTTAATATCTATTCCTTGTATATCTATCTTCCGTATATTCATATCAGTCCCGATCCTTTTGCCATGTTATACAGCCAGTAAGGGTAGAATTCCGAGATGAAATGCTGCCCGTCGGGCTCGTACCACTGGGGGTGAGCCTTTACCAGATCTGTATGATCTATGAAGGTGATGCCTTCCTTTTCGCAGAAGGCCTTGGTTGCTTTGTTGAATTTTCCCGCCGCGGCAAGAGCAGGCACCCGCTTCGCCTTGGCCTTGGTGGCGGGCAGTACGCTGTTTATGCAGATTTTTGTGTAGGGGATCTTTTCTCTAAGTTTCTTCACCAGTTTGGAGTAGGCCGCCACGAACTTTTTGGCGTTGCCGTTGTAGAGCTCCAGGTCGTTGAGGCCGAAGGAAAGGAAAATGATGCTGGGTTTGAGAGCGATGGCTCTCTTTATTACCCCTTTTTCGCTTTCGATGCTGACGCCTCTCTCGAATACGGCGATGTCCGTATCAAGATAGCCGTAGCCCTCCACACCTTCGGTTATGGAGTCCCCGGCGATGACGCAGCCTTCAAAGACCTTTCTGAAGTCTGCGTTTTCAAGGTTGCTTTCGTCTATGGTCTGGATGCGCTCGACTTTCTTGATGGCAGCCTGGTTCGCCGCTACGGACTGCTTTTCCATCTTCTCCAGCTTTGCCACGTTGGAGGCGATGACTTCGTCCTGGCTGTGGTATTTGATAACGAAAAATATCGCGAAAGCAACGGCTATCGCGATGATCACACAGACTATTCTTCTGAATCTCATATCCTGCATCGATATTCTCACAGCGCACCTCTTTTTTTGACTTAATAATTGTATCATCTGACCATATTCATGTAAAGAAATTAGCCCCTAATAAATGCGATTTTGCGACCGTAAAAATGACCGTCCGGAAGGGGCTTTAACGGGAGGGCTCAAATCCACTAATATATTGAAATTTGCATGAAAAAGGAGTAGACTCTATGATGAACTATAATATGAAAAAATAGGGTAGTATGCGGTTTAACAGGTCGGAAAAAGACCTGAGCATTCATAGAGGAGAAAAGAACAATGGACAGAAACCTGGCAAAAACTTACGATCCTAAATCATTTGAAGACAGAATCTACAAAATGTGGGAGGAGAAAGGCGCCTTCAGAGCTGAAGTGGACAAAAGCAAAACGCCTTTCACCATAGTCATGCCGCCTCCGAATATAACGGGGCAGCTCCACATGGGACACGCGCTGGATCAGACTCTTCAGGACGCGCTGACCAGATTCAAGAGAATGCAGGGCTACAGCGCTCTTTGGCTGCCGGGAAGCGACCACGCAAGTATCGCTACAGAGGTCAAAGTCGTAGACAAACTCCGCGAGGACGAAGGCCTTGAGAAAGAGGACATCGGCAGAGAGGCTTTCCTTGAGCGCGCGTGGGAATGGAAAAGGATATACGGCGGAAAGATCACAAAGCAGTGCCGCAAACTGGGAGACTCCTGCGACTGGAGCAGAGAGCGGTTCACCATGGACGAGGGCTGCAACGCCGCGGTAAAGGAGTTTTTCATCAGGTTATATAAAAAGGGACTCATCTACAGAGGCAACCGTCTGATCAACTGGTGTCCGGTATGCGGAACGTCACTGTCAGACGCCGAAGTAGAGCATGAAGACAAGAACGGCCAGTACTGGTACTTCAGATATCCGGCGGAAGACGGCGGAGAAGGC
>JAFYIC010000142.1 GCA_017538845.1 Bacillota bacterium
AACGGCTGGGACTTCAGCCCATGGTAGCGGAAAACACCGACAATCATGAGACGGCTTTCACGGTTTCCATCGACCACATGGACACCACCACCGGCATCTCTGCGGCAGAGAGAGGATACACCATCAGAAAGTGCGTGGATTCAAACACCAAGCCCAATGAACTGCGCAGACCGGGACACGTTTTCCCGCTTATAGCAAAGTTCGGCGGAGTCCTCGTAAGGAACGGACATACTGAGGCAACGGTAGACCTTCTGAGGCTTGCCGGCATGGAGCAGTGCGGAGTGTGCTGCGAGGTCATGGACGAAGACGGCACTATGATGAGGACACCGAAGCTGTGGGATCTGGCTGAGAAATTCGGTCTGACTTTCATCACCAGAAAGGAGCTTCAGGACTACTGCCGTATCCATGAGTCGCATGTAGTCAAGGAAGCGGAAGCGAAGCTGCCAACCAAGTACGGCACTTTCCAGATGTACGGATACGTCAACGACATCACCGGGGAACATCACGTGGCTCTGGTAAAAGGCGACATCGGGGACGGGGAGAACGTGCTTTGCAGAGTTCACTCCGAGTGCCTTACGGGAGATACCTTCGGATCATTCAGATGCGACTGCGGACTCCAGCTTCAGAAGTCCATGGAAATGGTGGAGAAAGAAGGAAGAGGCATTGTCCTTTACATGAGACAGGAAGGAAGAGGCATCGGGCTGATCAACAAGATCAAGGCTTACGCCCTTCAGGAAGAAGGATACGATACAGTCGAGGCCAATGTGAAACTCGGTTTCGCGCCGGACCTGAGAGAGTATTGGGTGGGAGCCCAGATACTGAGAGACCTGGGAGCAAAGTCCCTGAGGCTTCTCACCAACAACCCGGACAAGGTATACGGCATAGGCGATTTCGGACTGGACATCATCGAGCGTGTCCCAATGGAGATCGAACCTCAGCCATATGATATAGATTACCTCAAAACAAAGAAGAAAAAGATGGGCCACGTGCTCAAGAACGTATAGCAGCGCAGGATATGCGATAAAGAAGAAGCCGGCGCGGGAATATGCGCCATCCAATATAGTAAACCAAAGAAAAGGGCATTGCCCGGAGGAGAAGAAAATGAAGAATATCAATGTTATCGAAGGCAAAGTCGTAGCGCCGAAAGGAATGAAAGTCGGCATCATAGCCTCAAGATTCAACGAGCTGGTTTCCAACAAGCTTCTGGGAGGAGCTGTTGACGGACTGCTGAGACACGGCGTTGAGGAAAAGAACGTGACGGCAGTATGGGTACCGGGAGCATTCGAGATCCCGTCAATCGCGTCCAAGATGGCAAACTCCGGAAACTACGACGCTATCATCTGCGTTGGAGCGGTTATCAGAGGACAGACTTCACATTACGATTACGTGTGCAACGAGGTTTCAAAGGGCATCGCTCAGGTGGGCCTTGCAACAGGAGTTCCCGTAATGTTCGGAGTAGTTACAACTGAGAACATTGAGCAGGCGATCGCCAGAGCAGGAAGCAAGGCAGGCAACAAGGGATATGACTGCGCGCTTTCCGCTATCGAGATGGTAAATCTTGCGGCACAGCTGTAGGAGCCGGAAACCGACAGGAACTTTTACTGCAGAAGGGCAGGAGAGCCGGCCGCCTGCAGACAGGACAGACAAGGAGTTGGAATTGAAACCTGTACTTATTTTCGATTACGACGGGACTATAAACGAGACCATGAAAATCTACATGCCGGGAGTCCGCAAAGCCGTTGACTGGCTCATTGAGGACTGCGGCATTGAAGTGGAAAAGCCCTCCGACGAGAGGATCGCCGGCTGGCTTGGCGTGAACATGGACGACATGTGGGCAGATTTCATGCCGGGGCTCGATGCGGATATCAAGCATCAGGCTGAAAGGCTGGTGGGAAAGGTCATGCTTGAGAAGACCATGTCCCACGAGGCGGCCTGGTATGCCGGCATGGAAGAAACACTCGACGAGCTTAAACGCCGTGGATACGACATGGCGGTCTTAAGCAACTGCGGCATACTTTACGCGAAGACCCAGTGGGAGGTTTTCCACATGGACAGATGGTTCGACGCTTTCTTCCAATGCGAAAGTTTCGACAACGCACCCAAGGAAGTGATCATGGCGGCCATCGCGGCCGACTATGAGAAGGCGGCTGAAATGACTCCGGTGAAGAGTGAAAGGGGCTGCAAAGGTCATCTGCGTGACTTTATCGGAATAGGTGACCGTGACAGCGATCTTGCCGCGGCTCAGAGCATCGGCGCGCCTTTCATAGGCTGCGTATACGGATACGCATCCTACGGGGAGCTTGATGATGCGGACATTTCGGCGGGAAGTCCGGAGAACATCCTTACCGCCACGGCGATACTGGACAGATGACGGAAATACAGGCGACCGCAATGGCGGAAATTCTGGACATGGCGTGTAAAACAGTGGTATAATACTTACTGCTGTTTTTTCCGTTAACTGCACATTTTTGCAGGCGGAAGACCCTTGAGGAGGAACTTATAAATGAGAAAAGCAGGCGTTTGGGCACAGTATGACGCGGACGTAAAAGCCGCATGGGACGTACTGACCAACAGGGAGGACGTTTCCTGGCGTACAGACCTTAAGAAAATAGAATACAGAAGCGTGAACGACGACTTTGTTGAATATTCCAACGATAATTACCAGATGGGTTTTATCATTACGGAAGAGCGCCCTTACGAGTACTACGAGATCGAGACCTGGAGCCTTGAAACAAGAGGAAGACGCATGTACACCTTCGAGGAAACGGACGACGGCAAAGCAAGGGTCATACTCCAGGAAGAGGTCAAGATCAAGCCTTTCTGGATCGAGTGGCTTTCTAAATTTTTCATGCCTCAGACTAAGATCCTTTCCAAGATACTGGAGGATGCCAGGGACTACATAGAGATGGGACCTGAGGCGGCCAAAAGAGAAAGAGAAACAGGGGAGCTGGCTCAGGAAGCCAAGGAAAGAGAAGAAGCCGCGATACTGGCGGCGGACCCGGATCTGCCGGATCCCGAAGAACTGAAGGTATACGATACCGATTACTTCAACGACGAACCCGAAGTAGTTTTAGAAGAGCCCGCGGGTGAAGGCGAGGAGACGACGGAAGAAACGCCGGA
>JAFYIC010000143.1 GCA_017538845.1 Bacillota bacterium
TGAGATATATCCTGACAACTGCACACTTCTGGTCGACACATACAACGTGCTCAATTCGGGAGTGCCTAATGCCATCAGAGTGTTCAGGGAAATGAAGCCTACGAGCATGGGCATCAGAATAGACAGCGGAGACGTGGCATATCTGACAAAGAAAGCAAGGCAGATGCTTGACGAAGCAGGATTTAAAGACTGCAAGATCGTCATCTCCAACTCTCTTGACGAATACCTGATAGAAGACCTGCTGGCCCAGGGCGCATGCATCGATTCCTTCGGCGTAGGTGAAAGGCTCATAACAGCCAAGTCTGAGCCTGTATTCGGCGGGGTTTACAAGATGTCCGCAGTGGAAAAGGACGGTATGGTCATCCCGAAGATGAAGATCAGCGAAAACGTTGAGAAGATCACCAACCCGGGAGCCAAGAAAGTCTACCGTCTCTATGACAGAGCTACAGACAGGGCCATCGCCGATGTAATAGCTCTCATGGAGGAGGAGATACCGGAAGAAGAAGGATACACAATATTCGACCCGGCCAACGTATGGAAGAAGAAGAATCTGAGCGATTTCTACGCCAAGGAACTGCTGGTACAGATATTCAAAGAAGGCGAATGCATATATGATGTCCCGAATATAAACGATGTCAGGGACTACTGCAAAGACCAGGTAGAACACCTCTGGGAAGAGGTCCGCAGATTCGAGAACCCGCAGACTTACTATGTTGACCTTTCATCGAAACTGTGGAGGATGAAACAGGATATACTTGAGCAACATAACGGATGAAGAAGGGCACGATATATGGTATAATCTACGTGTATATTATTCGAAAGGATACATGCTATGAAACCAAAATATAAACGAGTCATTCTCAAAGTCAGCGGAGAAGCTCTGGCAGGTGAAAACCACTTCGGTATCAACGAAGAAATGCTTAAAAAAGTCGCCGCGCAGATCAAAGAGATACATGATCTGGGAGTCCAGGTAGCGGTAGTCGTGGGAGGAGGAAACTTCTGGCGCGGCAGGTCCAGCGAGAACATGGACCGGGCTACAGCAGACTACATCGGCATGCTGGCCACAGTCATGAACGCTCTTGCTCTGCAGGATGCTTTCGAATCAGCAGGAATGCCTACGAGAGTACATACTGCCATTGAGATGCGGGAAGTGGCCGAGCCTTATGTGAGACTGAAAGCCATCAGCCAGCTGAAGAAAAACAAAGTCGTTATCTTCGCGGCAGGTACAGGAAACCCGTTCTTCTCAACGGATACCACAGCGGCACTGCGAGCGGCCGAGATCGACGCGGAAGTGATACTGCTGGCCAAGAATGTGGACGCGGTATATTCGGACGATCCGGTGACCAACCCGGATGCGGTCAAATTCGACAGCCTGACTCACAGGGAAGTGCTCGAAAAGGATCTGAAGGTCATGGATTCAACGGCGGCGTCTCTCTGCAGGGACAACAACATCAACATACACGTATTCGGCATAGCTGAGGACGGCAACGTGATGAAAGCCGTCTGCGGCGAGAAGATCGGAACAATAATCACATAGAAGGCAGGAGGAATTATCATGGGAAAAGATGTACAGGGAATACTTGAAGAAAAGATCGGCAAGAGCGTAGCAGTGCTCAAGGACGAACTCAATACAGTAAGAGCAGGCAGAGCCAACGCGGCGCTGCTGGACAAGGTAACGGTGGAATACTACGGTTCCCCCACACCGCTGAAGGCGCTGGCCAACATTTCGGTGCCTGAACCGAGAATGCTTCTCGTTTCACCTTTCGATCCCAAGTCCATACCGGAGATCGAGAAGGCCATCAACATTGCAAACATCGGTATCAACCCGGCCAATGACGGCAAGGTTATAAGACTGGCCATCCCTCAGGTTACAGAGGAGAGAAGAAAGGAACTGACCAAGACGGTCAAGAAGATGGGCGAAGACACCAAGGTAGCCGTAAGGAACCTGAGAAGAGATTCAAACGAGGAACTCAAGAAGCAGGAAAAAGCCGGAGAGCTTACTGAAGACGATCTCAAAGACGGAATGAACGAAGTCCAGAAGACTATCGACGAAGCCATAAAGGACATCGACGGAATCATAGCCGACAAGGAAAAAGAGATCATGGAAATATAGCGGGCGGAAGAAAGTTCGCTCCGGAACATGAAAGATATGTGGTCACCGTTAACGTGGCCACATTTTCAAAACAGGAGAAAGCATGCTGGACAGAAATAACATACCAAGGCACGTGGCCATCATAATGGACGGCAACGGCAGATGGGCAAAGAAAAGGCTCCTGCCGGCAGCCGCCGGGCACAACGCCGGGATGAAATCCATGATAGAGATCGTCAGACACGCCGATGACATCGGGGTGGAGTACCTGACGGTCTATGCCTTTTCCACGGAGAACTGGAAGAGATCCAAAGAGGAAGTGGGAGGCATATTCAAACTTCTGGTGAAGTACGTTGACAGCCAGCTTAGAGAACTGATGAAGAACAACGTCAAGGTGAACATCCTGGGTGACCCGAGCGCCTTTCCCGGTGAAGCTGTCCAAAGACTGGATAAGATGGCTTCCGAGACGAAGGACAACACGGACCTTGTGTTCAACATTGCCGTGAATTACGGCGGCAGGGAAGAGATAAGAAGAGCATGCGAATCCATCGGAAAGGACGTGCGGGACGGCAGTCTCGCCCCGGAAGATATCTCTGAAGAGGAGATAAGCAGACGGTTGTGGACCGGCATGTATGACGTACCGGATCCGGAGCTGCTGATCAGGACCAGCGGTGAAGAAAGGCTGTCCAATTTCCTTCTGTGGCAGTGCGCCTACAGTGAATTCGTTTTCGCGGATGCCCTGTGGCCCGACTTCACACCGGAGGAGATGGACAAGGCCATCGAAACATATCAGAAACGCAACAGGCGTTTCGGCGGGAGATAAGAAATGAAA
>JAFYIC010000144.1 GCA_017538845.1 Bacillota bacterium
GAACCATCGGTCGTGAAGTGGGCAAGGAAGTATTCGGCAAAGTATTCGGCAAAAAGGCAGCCAAGGTCGGCGGCAACGCTATGGCTTCACTGGCAAGAGGACTTATGGACACTCTGCTGAAATAGCAATTTTCGGGCCTGTCGCAAAAGACCGGTCCGCGCGATAACGCAGTTTCCGGGCTCACCGCAAAAGGCCGGTTCGCACAATAACGCAGTTTCCGGGCTCGCCGCAAAAGGTCCGTACGATAATACGAAAGGTTTGTCATGAAGATAATATCGATAAAAGGATATTCAAAAACAGGTAAGACCACCACCTGCACAGCGGTGATCCGCGAGCTGGTGAACCGGGGCTACTCTGTGGGCAGCGTCAAGGACATCCATTTCGAAGGTTTCACTCTTGACGATGAAAATGAAGACACCGGCAAGCACAGGAAAGCCGGCGCCGCGACAGTAACGGCCCTTGGCGTATGCGAGACCGACATCATGTATAACGAGCGCCTGGACATAAACGATATCCTAAAGCACTACAGTGAGGATTTCGTGGTATGCGAAGGCGGCGCATACAAAGACGGTTTCAACATCGTAACCGGTAAGACCACAAAGCAGCTTGACGACAGACGCGATGAAAAAACCATATGCTTTTCGGGCCTGATCGCCGAAGAAATTACTGAATATGACGGCCTCCCCGTCATCAACGCCCTGACGGATATAGGCAGGCTGGTGGATATCATCGAAGAAAACGCCACGGAGTACACCGGCGCCTGACCTCCCGTTATACCTGACCGCCCACTATACCTGACCGCCTACTATACCTGACCGCCCGCTATAACAAATCGTATCTAACAAGCCTTTGATTTATCATTTCATGAGTCAAAGGCTTTTCTTTTGTTTCATATGTTATTATCAGATTCTTCCCGAGGGTGATCCCCGCCCGACCATACTCTATGATTTTTTCTATATTTTCGCAGACGTATTCCGGGTCATCGATCATACCCAAATGTTCCCACCAGATCAGTTTGTGCGTTTTCGGGTGAAGTATCTCAAAATCCGGATAAACGATTCTATTTGCAAGCCTCATCTCCGCTTCATACTTGAACTCTATCCCAGAATCATAAAGCGCATCCGCGATCAGCACCTCGCTCTTCGATCTCACTTTCTTCCCGCCCCTTGTTACGTGGATCAAGCCCTCATTAAAATGCTTGTTTCGATTCTCTTCCCTGCGCCGCCATTCTTTTATACATACATCTCCCGCAAGATAATAACTGCTTCCCACTAATTCCCCATACTTGTAATTCGCCGGGTGATACACCCGAAGTTTGGAAACACATTTTTCCATTGCTTTGATGTTTTTCTTTAGGACCGGAAACCCATGGATTATAGTCTTTTTCTCCATAAGCTCTTCTATTACTCCAAGGTGATTATCTCGCGAAGAATCAAGGCAAATGGACCGCAGCACTCCATCCACCATAACTTTCTGATAGCAATACCTGTTGCCTTTTATTTCATTTATGCACAAAGAGCCCGGTGGCAACATCGCAAGGCGCTTCTCCATCAAATCTGCAACTTTGCTCTCCCGCCTTATTTCTTCCTGCAAGTCCAAAATCAGATTCTCTATACCCATTCTTCCACAAATGCTTGTTCAAACTGATATGTGCTCTCTTTTCACGTATCGGCTTTTATCGTGACTTTATGCATATTTTATCATTCTCGCATCCACATTATTGCCGGTATATGCGGAATGTTGCTCATTTATTCGGCAATCGTTCGCGCCGCCATTCACAATACATCTGATCCTATTTTCAAATGCGAAAAAGTTAACCAAAAGATGCTGTTTCAAATTTTTTAGTTAACTTTTCAACGACCGGCAAACCCTTTTCCCTCGCATTTTCTCTAATTCGATGGTTATCAGCTTTTTGGCAAGTAACCAGCCAAAAAAAACGAGGAAAAAATAACCAAAAATTGCATTATTGACAATTTTGGTTATCTTTTCAACAAGTGGTTTTAGGTTTGTACCCCTGCGACAGCGCAATTCAAATCTATAGCAACTCTATTGCAACACAAAAAGGCGAAAACATGTAAAAACCAGGTCCGGCTTTTCGCGGCAGACCTGGTTCTTACTTAAATATTGCATGGATACAATATTGAAAAGCGATTTTGATCTCGTCCGGCGCGGCTCAGCGCGCGGAACTGTAAAAACAAGACCGGCCGGAGAAAATCCGGTCGGTCCGATATTTTTATTTGCTCTTTACATACTCGTTGAGCGGCTTAACTCTGTACTCGTGATCCGGGTACTGGTCTGTTGAAACATATCCTGCAGGCGCATCGATGAGCTGCGGTATCCTGTTGATGATGTTTGCGCATGTGAGCTCAACTGTCGGCGGCTCGTCTACCTTGATGGAGATGTCCGGTTCACCGAAGAACTTCCAGTCGTTGATGTCGTACTCTGTCTCGTCGTATACATTACCGATACATTCTGTTTCGATGGTGATGCCTTCTTCTGTCTCAGTTGTTACGATAGCTCTCATTCCTGTAGGCTGTCCTGCCGGAATGGTCATTCCCAGAGTCTCTGACTTCAGGTCTTTCTCGTTTGTCTTCGGGATGCACTTCTGTATCTGTGAGATCGGTGTCAGGCCCAGTCTCTTGCAGAGCCATCCGTTCTGGTTCCACATGTAGGACGGAACCAGCTCGCCGCTCTCAACCAGCTTCTGCTGTTCTTCGGATGAGCAGTCGTTGTACTTTCCGATCTCAGCTTCGAACTGTTCTGTTGTGAGGCCTGCGCCGTGTCCTTCTGCCAGCGCGATTCCGTAGTCCTCTACATTGTAACTGCTTGCTCCCCAGATCTTTGTGATCTTGTCGCAGGATCCTGCAAGCAGTGTTACCAGTGTTCCCCAGTAAAGGTCAGGATATCCTGAACCTGTGATAGTCGTTCCGTTCTTCTTTGCCAGAGCGTCCAGTCTTGCTGTTACTTCCGGTGAAGAATTCCATGGATAAAGTGATTCTTCGCAAGTTGAGATAGCGTCTGCGCCGGCGTTTGATGCTGCTGTGAAAGCAGGCTCCAGCTCAGCTACCGTACTTCTCGTTGCGCATACGCATACGTCTACTTTCAGGTCTCTCATGATCTGCTCAGCGTCCTTAGCGTCTGAGATTTTTACGCCGATCGGATCGCCGCCGATGATCTCACTTACGTCTTTTCCTATTTTGGCTTCGTTATGGTCGAATGCAGCAACAAGTTCTGCTCCCTTGTCGATTGCATATCTCATGAGCCATGCGCTCATTTTTCCGCATCCGTACTGTGCTACTCTTACCTTTCTGTCCATTTATTTACCTCCTGTGAATACTGTGATATTTCACTATGATAATTGATTCTACAACAATTCATCCTGATTATAAAGCCTATAGATGGAATAAGGTCAAGAAAAAACAAAATTGCGGCCGGAAGGCCCGCGACAGGCGCGCTGAAAAAATGCGAAATGTATACAAAACATTTTCCGAAAACGCAACAAATGAGGGCGGTTTTTTGGTATATTATTTATATAGATATTAGTGCGAAAATCATCTTTAAACTCGGACTGGATTTTTGCTTTTTTGAACAGCGGAAAACCGCCGCCCGAGAATAAGAAAATCTCACTTGCGGGAAACACCCGCCAAGGCAGAAATGCTCTCACCCGGATAAAGAAAGGATCTCACCCGAAATGGTAAAAAGAATATTCGTAGAAAAGAAAAAAGGCTTTGACGTTGAGGCTCAGGGGATGCTTGCCGACATCAGGCAGAATCTTCATATAGGGCAGCTTGAGAACGTGCGGGTCATCAACCGCTACGACGTGGACGGAATAGACGACGACACCTACGAAATGGCAAGATACACGGTATTCGCAGAACCTGCCATAGACGTGGCTTACGATGAGAAAATGCCAGAGGACACTTCCGCTGCAGTTTTTTTTGCTGTTGAATATCTCCCCGGCCAGTACGACCAGAGAGCCGACTCGGCGGCACAGTGCATCAAGCTGATGAAGCCCGACGCTGAGGCAACGGTAAGATTCGCGAAAGTCATCGTTCTGGAAGGCGACATCACCGAGGATCAGGTACTGGCCATAAGAGACTACTGCATCAACCCGGTTGACAGCCAGCAGGCGGCCCTTGAGAAACCGGAGACCCTGGAAATGGAGACCACGGTACCGGAAGATATAAAGACCGCTGACGGTTTCCGCGACATGAGCGAGGAAGAACTTGAGAAATACAGGATAGATATGGGCTTTGCCATGAGCCATGCGGATATCCTTCACATACAGAATTATTACAGAGACGACGAGGACAGAGACCCGACCATCACAGAGCTGAAGGTCATCGATACCTACTGGTCAGACCACTGCCGTCACACCACTTTCATGACGGAGCTGACCAACATTTCCTTTGAGGACAGTCCTTACGGACATCTGGTCAAGGCCGCGTTCGACGACTACATGAAGATGCGGGCCGACGTTTATGGCGACCGCGACAAGGATGTGTGCCTGATGGATATGGCCTGCATCGGCGCCAAGTACCTGAAGAAGGAAGGGAAAGCCGATGACGTTGACGAATCGGAAGAAGTCAATGCCTGCAGCATCAAGGTAAAAGCGAAGATCGACGGCAAAGAAGAAGACTGGCTGGTAATGTTCAAGAACGAAACCCACAACCACCCGACGGAGATCGAGCCCTTCGGAGGCGCTGCCACATGTCTCGGCGGAGCTATCAGAGATCCCCTTTCGGGAAGAGTCTACGTATATCAGGCAATGCGCGTTACCGGCGCTGCCGACCCGAGAAAGAGCGTAAGCGAAACGATACACGGCAAGCTTCCGCAGAAAAAACTCACGAGAGAAGCTGCTGCCGGATACAGTTCCTACGGCAACCAGATCGGACTTGCTGCAGGTCAGATAGACGAAGTATATGATGACGACTACGTAGCTAAGAGAATGGAAGTGGGCGCTGTTGTAGGCGCCGCTCCCGCAGACCACGTAATAAGACAGGTCCCCTCACCCGGCGATGTGATCATCCTGGTTGGCGGACGTACCGGAAGAGACGGATGCGGCGGAGCAACAGGCTCCAGTAAAGAGCATACCGAAGATTCCATCCTGGAATGCGGCGCGGAAGTTCAAAAGGGCAACCCGCCTGTTGAGCGTAACATCCAGAGGCTGTTCAGGCGCAAGGAAGTTGCCGTGCTCATCAAACGCTGTAACGACTTCGGCGCAGGCGGCGTTTCCGTAGCCATCGGCGAACTGGCCGACGGTCTTGATATCGATCTGGACAAAGTCCCCAAGAAATATGAAGGTCTGGACGGCACGGAGCTTGCCATTTCCGAATCACAGGAAAGAATGGCTGTCGTAGTCGCAGCAGACAAAGAGGAAGAATTCAAAAAATACGCAGATGAGGAAAACCTTGAATCCACCACAGTGGCCATAGTCACCGACACCGGCAGAGTGAAGATGACCTGGCGGGGAAATACCATACTGGATCTTTCCCGCGACTTCCTCAATACGAACGGAGCGAAACAGACCGCAAAGGCCACCGTCAACACCCAGATCGGATACGAAGAACTGGCAGACGAAGGCAGTACGGACAATATGTCCATCTTAAGCGACGCCCTGAGCGACCTGAACTGCTGCAGCAAGAAGGGCCTCATCGAGCGTTTCGACAGCACCATCGGAGCATCTACCGTGCTCATGCCTCTTGGCGGCAAATACCAGCTGACGCCGGCGGCCGGCATGGCGGCCAAGCTCCCGGGAGTCGGCGCGGAAACAGCCACCATCATGGCTTACGGCTACGATCCCCAGCTGGCCAAGAAGAGCCCGTACCACGGAGCAGTCTATGCTGTAATAGATTCCGTAACAAAGATCGTCGCAATGGGCGGCGACAGGAAAAAGATATTCCTTTCCTTCCAGGAGTACTTCGAGAAACTGGGAGAAAACGACGAAAGCTGGGGCAAACCTCTGGCAGCCCTGCTGGGAGCCCTTGAAGTCCAGAGACAGCTGGAGATCCCGTCCATCGGCGGTAAAGACAGCATGTCCGGGACATTCATGGATATCAACGTGCCCCCTGCCCTGCTTTCATTCGGCATAACCACGGAAGACGCGGCAAACATAGTCAGCACCGAGCTGAAGGAAGAAAGCAGCAGCCTGGTCATCATCGATATACCGAGAGATGAGAACGGCATCATCGACATGGACGAATACAGGAAGGCCATGGACAAAGTCCACCAGCTTATCCTGGACGGAAAAGTCCTGGCAGCGGCCACAGTCGGCAAAGGCGGCGCTTTCATGACTCTGGTCAAGATGGCGCTGGGCAACAAAGTCGGAATTGAGGTCCGGGGCTTTA
>JAFYIC010000145.1 GCA_017538845.1 Bacillota bacterium
GATCGTTTTCGATGTCCGCCGGATGACCGGCTTCGGACGCCCGGACCCGTCAGATCCTGCATCCTGCCGCCTATAGCGGCACTCGTGTATTCTACCACCGCAAACAGCGTAAAGTCAAGGGGTTTACGGTTTTTCCCGCACTTTGTGAAGTTTTGCCCGTAACAGGGCCGCCCCGGTATTGCGGGACCGCCCTGCAAGTGCTATTCTAATAGTACAATTACAAACAGATACCAACGACACAAAACAAGTCTACGAAAATTCGTCCGCGGCCGTAAAACCGGCAACCGGGACCTTTCTAGATAAATTGTTTCTATACAACCCAAGGAGGACGAAATGAAAAGGTATCAGCTGAACGTACCCGCCCCACAACATTTTTCACACGTAGTAAGAGATATTCCGGAAGTAACAGTTGAGCAGAGGGAAAGAGCCCTCAGGTCGACTCATTATAATGAGTTTGCTTTTCCGGCAGGACTTCTGACTGTGGACATGCTGTCCGATTCGGGCACCACGGCAATGACGGACCAGCAGTGGGCGTCACTGTTTCTGGGAGATGAATCCTACGGCAGAAACAAAGGTTACTACGTACTGCTTGACACTTTCCGCGACATATTCGAGCGGGGCGGAGAGAAAAACTGGAAGAAAGTCATTGATCTCGTAAGGACGGACTGCAGAGACATCGACAAGCTGATGGACGAGCTGTACCTGTGTGAATACGAAGGCGGCCTCTTCAACGGAGGCGCGGCGCAGATGGAACGGCCCAACGCTTTCATAATCCAGCAGGGCAGAGCGGCGGAAGCGGTCCTGATGGAAATAGTAGAGAATATCCTAAAAGAAAGATATCCGGGCAAAGTCTTTACCATCCCTTCCAACGGCCACTTCGACACCACGGAGGGCAACATCAGACAGATGGGCTCCGTGCCGAGAAACCTGTACAACAAGGAGCTGCTCTTTGAAGTTCCCGAAGGCGGCAGGTATGAGAAAAATCCGTTCAAGGGCAATATGGACCTGAAAAAACTGGAACAGCTGATAGACGAGGTGGGTCCTGAGAACGTGCCCCTCATCTTCACCTGCATAACCAACAATCCGGTATGCGGCCAGGCTGTATCTATGGCCAATCTGAGAGCCGTCAGCCGGATCGCGCATGAGCACAACATCCCGTATATATTTGACGCGGCCAGATGGGCGGAAAACGCATACTTCATCAAAGTCAACGAGGAAGGATACGAAGACAAGAGCATCGCGGAGATCGCAACGGAGATGTTCTCCTACTGCGACGCTTTTACCATGTCAGCCAAGAAGGACGGTCACGCCAACATGGGCGGCATGCTGGCATTCAGGGACAGAGGACTTTTCTGGCAGAACTTTACCGACTTCAATGAAGACGGCAGCGTAAAGATGGACGTTGGCGTGAGACTGAAAGTAAAGCAGATCTCCTGCTACGGCAACGACTCTTACGGAGGCATGAGCGGCAGGGACATCATGGCTCTGGCCGTTGGCCTTTATGAATGCTGCAACTTCGATTACCTGGAGGAGAGAGTAAGCCAGTGCAACTATCTTGCCGAAGGACTGTACGACGCCGGAGTCAAGGGAGTTGTCATTCCTGCCGGAGGTCACGGAGTATATATCAACATGGACGAGTTCTTTGACCACAAGAGAGGACACGAAAAATTCGCGGGCCAGGGCTTTTCCATCGAGCTCATCAGAAGATACGGCATCAGAGTTTCCGAACTGGGCGACTACTCTATGGAATACGACCTTAAGACTCCCGAGCAGCAGGCGGAGGTCTGCAATGTGGTGAGATTCGCAATCAACAGAAGCCAGTACACAAAGGAACATCTGGACTATGTGATCGCGGCGGTCAAGGCGCTCTATGAAGACAGGGAAAGCATTCCCAACATCCGCATCAAATGGGGAAAGAACCTGCCTATGCGCCATTTCCACGCATTCCTGGAGCCGTATCCGGAAGAGTGATAAGAGCAGGCGGAGGAAACTGAGGTGCAGTTTAATACCCGCTGCCGGCAGAAACCGTTAAAGGGTTTACTTTTACGGCAAAAAGGGTATAATCTTATGTGCACGCGCAAAGCGCGTTTAATAAACGAAAGGAAGAATCAGAAATGGAAGAAAAAATACAGGCCGGTCTTGATCAGATAAGACCCGTTCTCCAGAGAGACGGCGGAGACATCGAGTTTGTAGAGTACACAGACGACAACATCGTAAAAGTAAGACTTAAGGGACACTGTGCAGGATGCCCCGGCGCCATGATGACGCTGAAAGGTATCGTTGAGCAGATCCTGAAGGAAAGCTATCCTGAGATCAAAGGCGTAGAAGCCGTTGAGTAGCGCGGGCCGTTACAGGAACTGCGCAGGGGCTCAGAAGGAGCACTTATGAACGAATGGGAAAAAATCAATGAAAGGATCGAAGCCAATTGGGATGAAATGATCGGGACTCTCCGTGAGCTCATCGCCATCCCCAGTGTGGTATCCGAACCAGTAAATGATATGCCTTTTGGAAAAGAAGTCCACAAGGCATTTTCCTATATATTGGAGAAGGCTGAAGAAGAAGGTTTCGAGACCTGCAACACAGATAATTACGGCGGACACATACAGTTCGGCGGTCAGATCTTCGACGAAGACGGCGACGTGGTCGACGTTTCTGATGAGGCAATGGGCATCGTCGGACATCTTGACGTTGTCCCCGCGGGAAACGACTGGGATCACGAACCCTTCGGCGGCGAGATCGAAGACGGAAAGCTTTACGGCAGAGGAGCCATAGACGACAAGGGTCCTGTAGTCTCGGCCTTTTACGCCATGAAGGCGCTGAAAGAGGCGGGCGTGCAGCCTGCGAAAAAAATCAGGCTGATCCTGGGTCTTGACGAAGAGACCAACTGGGACGGAATGGCCTATTACCTCAGCAAAGAAAAGGCACCCGATTTCGGGTTCACCCCCGACAGCGAGTTCCCGGCCATACACGGGGAAATGGGGATACTCATCTTTGACATAGCAAAGAAGCTGAAACCGCCTAAGGACAAGGGCCTTGAACTCCACAGCCTGAAAGGCGGCCAGGCGCCCAACATGGTGCCGGACAGCGCCAGGGCGGTGCTTTTCGACAGCGATGCCCAGGCGTACGAGATGATCAAGGCGACGGTGGCTTCTTTCCGCGACGCGAAGAAGGAAAAAGTACCGGCTTTCGGAGACGGCAGAGCTGAGATACACTGCAAGGGCGTAGGCAAGAGCCTGGAGATAACCGTAAAGGGCATCTCGGCC
>JAFYIC010000146.1 GCA_017538845.1 Bacillota bacterium
ACCATCAGTAGAGGAAAACAAAAGTAACAGAAACAAGACCTGCGGAATACATGTCCGCGGGTCTTTTTATGCGAAAAATGTGATATAATCGGGTCATGAAAACGAGAATCCGTGTTGCATTGATAATAATAGCCATGCTGACAGCCCTGACCGGGCCGTCTTTTGCTGTGGAGGGGTCAGCGGAAGATATGGAAAGCGGCCAGGCTGTCGCACAGACTGACGCAGAAGAGCCGGCACAGGCCAACGTGGAGAAGCCGGCGCAGAGCAGTGATACCGCACAGACCAACGTGACGGAGGCCGACACAC
The DNA here is from genome assembly GCA_017538845.1 of Bacillota bacterium. Taxonomy (GTDB): domain Bacteria; phylum Bacillota; class Clostridia; order Peptostreptococcales; family Anaerovoracaceae; genus RGIG7111. Next base: position 307 of record JAFYIC010000146.1, read on the forward strand.
CGCAGACAGAGCCTCTGCGCGCCACACCAAAAGAAGAAGAACCCGTGCCCGAGATGCGGGAGGTCAGGGTCTACAAACACTGCAACATATCTTCCATCGAATCAAGGGAAGGCAGGATAATGGTCAACTGGAACCGCCGCAGCTCAGGTGAAGGCTACTGCGTCTACAGGAGAGAGCTTGGCGAGGAAAAGTGGACCGGAGTCAAGGAAATCAATGTGAACACGATCCTTCAGTACAGGGACGATAACGTGGTCAACGGGGCAGTCTATGAATACAAAGTCCTGAAGTTCAACACCATCGAAACGGACGAAGAAACAGTCAGCTGTTCAAAGCCGTCCAATGTGGGCAACACTTACGCCGCTACATACACCTATCTAGAAGCGCCTAAGGAATTCAAATACAAGAAACACGAAAACAGCATCACTCTGAGATGGGAACAGAATCCCGCCGCGGAAAAGTACATCGTCATGTATTCCCGCAACAGCCTCTTCAGAAACGCGAGAACGCGGGAGGTCGAAGGTACAAGCTGCGAGCTTACAGGTCTCGATACATCGAAGACATATTACATGAGCGTAAGATGCGTACAGGGTGAGGCTTTGTCCGACTGGACCCGGTCCTCCAACTACTCGACCCAGCGCACTGCCGGCGTCAAATACATCGGGGTATACAGAAAAGTCAAAAAAAACGGCAAGACTAAGAGGATGAAGGTGAAGCTTGATGTCCGCATAGCCGCCAAGCAGAAGCTTCACGTTTACGACACGGTCCAGGGAGCTGCCAGTGACGGCGAGTATTCATATACCATACTCCTCAACAAGAAGAACGGATACAGCAGGATCGTGAAGATGAAAGGCGATACTTCCAAGGTAGTGAGAGTGTCGAAAGTCATGTATCTGGGTCACGGCAACGGCATGGCCTACAATCCGGACAAAAAGATACTGGTGGTCGCACACGGCAAGTCGACAAAGGGCGTTCTTTCCGTAGTCCGCGCAAGCGATCTGAAGTATATGAAGAGGGTGCGCATCAAATACGGCAGCAGCCTGACAGGATACAACGGAACCGGACTTGATCTGATAAAGACCTACAGCGGAGTTTCATACCTGCCGGACAAGAAACAGTATGTGCTGACTCCCAACGAAAAATGGGCGTTGATTTATCTGGACGAGAATTTCAAGCCGGTAAAATATCAGACTCTTTACTATAAGTTCGCCAATCAGACCCAGGGAACTCATTCGACAGGCGAGTACATATTCCGTTCCGCCAGCCCCAAAAGCGGCGGCTGGGACAACGCCTTTTTCATATATGACCGGTTCGGCGTGTTCCTGAAGAAAATAAAGGTGCCGGTGGGGGGAGAGCTTGAGAGCCTTTACTTCGTGGGCAACAAACTGTTCGGATCCATATACAGGAGCCGGTACGTGACCAGGACGAAGATCGTCAAGAAACGCTACTATGTTAAAAAGCACGGGAAGTACGTGAAGAAGCACGGAAAACGGGTGCGCAAAACGAAGAAGAAACGCGTAAAGTACCGTATTTTCTACAGAGACAGCTATGTCATCAGGATAAAGAATTTCTGAGAAAAGTTGACAAAGCGCGAAACAGGTTGTATTATTCTTTGTGGAAATAAACAGAATATCTTCGGGGCAGGGTGAAATTCCCGATCGGCGGTAAAGTCCGCGAGCGCGAAAGCGCAGGATCTGGTGAGATTCCAGGACCGACAGTTACAGTCTGGATGGAAGAAGATGATATCTGAAGATGCAAAGCGGGCGTTTGTCTGCGCATCTTCTATCGGATATGTGATCAATGCCCCGCATTAACTGCGGGGCTTTTTATGTGAGAAAACGGGCAGCGGCGCACAGGCAGAAGCCCGGATGAAGAGGAAGCAAAGTGGCAGACGGCAAAGACAGAGAATATATGAAAAGAGCCATTGAACTGGCTGCCAAAGGCGAAGGATGGGTGCACCCCAATCCCATGGTCGGCGCTGTCATAGTCAAGGACGGTCAGATCATCGGCGAGGGATACCACCGGAAGTTCGGTGAACTTCACGCTGAGCGCAACGCTATCGCATCACTCAACCAGCCGGCGGAAGGCGCGACCATATACGTGACTCTTGAGCCATGCTGTCACCACGGCAAGACTCCTCCCTGCACGGATGCGATCATAGAGAACAAGATCGCACGGGTAGTCATCGGATCCAGAGACCCGAACCCTCTCGTAGCAGGTCAGGGGGCAAAGATACTGAGAGACGCAGGTATCACAGTGGAGGAAGACTTCATGCGTGATGAGTGCGACCGGCTGAATCCGGTGTTTTTCCACTACATCACCACGGGGCTGCCTTACGTGATCATGAAATACGCCATGACGGCGGACGGTAAGATCGCCACTAAGACAGGGGCGTCCAAATGGATATCCGGCGAGGAGTCCAGAAAGGAAGTCCACCGCATGAGGCACGCTTGTATGGGCATAATGGCCGGCATCGGCACAGTAAAAGCCGACGATCCAATGCTCAACTGCAGACTGGAAGCAGAAGACCTGCCGGCGGGAGAAGCAGAAAGCAGGGATCCGGTGAGGATCATATGCGACAGTAACTTAAGCATTTCTCCCGACACGCAGATAGTGAAGACGGCGAAAGACATAGAGACCATCATCGTCTGCGCCAATGAAGACGTGGACAAGGCGGCGGTCCTCAGGGAAAAAGGTGCGGAAGTACTGGCTCTTCCGGGAGAAGACGGAAAGCCGGACCTTAAGAAACTGATGAAGATCCTGGGAGAACGCGGAATCGACAGCCTGCTCATTGAAGGCGGCGGCACTCTCAACGAGAACGCTCTGAAGGCGGGCATAGTCAACGAGGTGAGAGCATTCGTAGCTCCGAAGCTTTTCGGCGGCACAGCCAAATCCCCGGTCATGGGGGAAGGCGTAGAGACCCCAGACGAGGCTTACAGGCTTGAAATGACCGACATCAGGCAGACAGGCGAAGACCTGATGATCAGATACAGAGTTTTGAAATGAGGAAAAGAGATGTTTACAGGAATAATTGAGGAAGTCGGGACCATAAAGTCCATGACAGCCGGCGAAAGTTCCGGGGAAATAAGGGTCAAAGCCAGAAAGGTGCTGGAAGGCACGCAGATCGGCGACAGCATCGCGGTCAACGGCATCTGTCTGACGGTAACATCCCTTGCGGCGGACAGTTTTACCGCTGACGTGATGGCGGAGACGGTACGCAGGAGCGCTCTGAGAGAGCAGGGCCCCGGAGCCAAAGTCAATCTCGAGCGGGCCATGGCTGCTGACGGAAGATTCGGCGGCCACATGGTATCGGGCCACATCGACGGCACAGGAACTGTCGTTTCTCTGGAAAGGGAAGAGAACGCCGTCTGGGTGACCATCAGCGCATCGGGTGAGATCCTCCGGCTGATAGTCGAAAAGGGCAGCATCGCCATAGACGGCATCAGCCTGACGGTGGCTTACGTGGATGAGCAGGTGTTCAAAGTGTCCATCATACCTCACACCGGCGAGGAAACCACGCTTCTGGACAGAAGGCCCGGCGACACAGTAAATCTGGAAAACGATATAGTCGGAAAATATGTTGAAAAACTTCTCAGTGGGGGGAGCAGCACTCCCTACGGAGCGGGAGCGCCCGGAGATTCGCAGAAAGGCTCATCGGAAGATGAAGGCGGACTGACAATGGAGTTCCTGGAGAAGATGGGGATATAGAAGCCAGCGAAGAGCAGCCCGGCAGGACCGGGACAAAATATGACCAGCACGGAGGAAAAGATAGAAATGGCCAAACACGAATACGGAACAATAGAACAGGCGATAGAAGACCTGAAGGCCGGAAAAGTCATTCTTTGTACGGACGATCCGGACCGTGAGAACGAAGGCGACATGATATGTGCTGCGGAATTTGCCACTCAAGAGAACATCAACCTGATGGCTGTCCACGGCAAAGGGCTTATCTGCACGCCAATGAGCGCCCAGATCGCAGAGCGGCTGGGGCTTCAGCCCATGGTAGCGGAGAACACGGACAATCATGAAACTGCTTTCACGGTATCCATCGACCACATGGACACCACCACCGGCATCTCTGCGGCGGAGAGAGGATACACCATCAGAAAGTGCGTGGATCCAAACACCAAGCCCAATGAACTGCGCAGACCGGGACATGTTTTCCCGCTGATAGCAAAATTCGGTGGAGTCCTTGTGAGGAACGGACATACTGAAGCCACGGTAGACCTCTTAAGACTTGCCGGCATGGAGCAGTGCGGAGTGTGCTGCGAGGTCATGGACGAAGACGGCACCATGATGAGGACCCCGAAGCTGTGGGATCTGGCTGAGAAATTCGGCCTGACCTTCATCACTATAAAGGAGCTTCAGGACTACTGCCGTATCCATGAGTCGCATGTAGTCAAGGAAGC
>JAFYIC010000147.1 GCA_017538845.1 Bacillota bacterium
ATCGCCTGACGCCAGGACTGCTTCGTGGACCTTCAGTCCGTACATTCCTTTGCCGCAGTGTTTCGGAATGAGGGAAGGGTGTATGTTGATTATCCGGCCGTTGTATTCCCGGACGACTCTCGGATCGATGATGCTCATGTATCCGGCAAGAACGATCAGATCCGTTTCCGCTTCCGCAAGGGCCGCAAGGATCGCGTCTGTCTTTGCGTCCATGTCCGGGTAGTCTTTCGCGGAGATGACCGTGGTCTTTATACCGTGATTCCTGGCCCGTTCAAGGGCAAAAGCCTTGTCGTTGCTGGCGATGAGAAGCTTTACCTGAGCGTTCTCTATCTGACCTGCATCCAGCGCGTCCAGTATGGCCTGGAAATTGGTGCCGCCTCCGGAGGCCATAACAGAGATATTTAACATACTGTTACTCCTTCTCCTTTCACTGCTTCGCCGATGATCCAGGCTTTCTCGCCTGTGGCTTTGATGGTCTCAACTACCGCTTCGGCGTCGCTCTTGTCAACGAACATCATCATGCCCACGCCCATGTTGAAGGTGTTCAACATGACTTCTCTGTCCAGGTTGCCGCATTTCTTGATATAAGGAATGATCGGCGGTACTTCCCATGAGCCGGTATTTATCTTCGCGCCTATGCCGTCAGGCAGGACGCGGGGTATATTTTCGTAAAAACCGCCGCCTGTGATATGAACTGTGCCGTTCACCTTGAATTTGCTGTAAACGGCATCGCACACGCCGGCATATATCTTGGTCGGTCTGAGCAGGGCTTCGCCTACCGTCTCGCCAAGTTCTTCAACGTAGTCGTCTGTTTTGTGGCCCGCGATATCGAAGATGACTTTCCGGACAAGGGAATAGCCGTTGCTGTGGACGCCTGATGAAGCGATGCCGATGATGGCGTCGCCTTCTTTGATGTCTGCGCCGGTAATGATCTTCTCTTTATCGACTATGCCTACGGAAAAACCTGCCATGTCGTATTCGCCGTCACCGTAAAATCCCGGCATCTCGGCCGTCTCGCCGCCTATCAGGGCGCTGTGTCCCTGTCTGCAGCCTTCAGCGATGCCCTTTACGATATCCGCGATCTTTTCCGCGGTGACCTTGCCGGTGGCTATGTAGTCAAGGAAAAACAGGGGCTTTGCTCCCTGGCAGAGGACGTCGTTGACGCACATGGCAACGCAGTCGATGCCAACCGTGTCGTGCTTGTCCATCATGAATGCCAGCTTCAGCTTGGTGCCTACTCCGTCGGTGCCGGAGATGAGGACGGGCTCTTTCATGCCGGCCAGATCCGGTTTGTACATGCCGCCGAAACTGCCCAGCCCGGTGAGGACGTTCTCGTCAAAAGTCTTTTTCACGTGCTCCTTCATCAGGCTGACGGCCCGTTCGCCTTCCTTGGTGTCGACGCCGGCGTCTTTGTATGTCAGTCCTTTGTTATCGCTCATTTCTTCACTCTCTCAAATACTGCCTGGTAAGTTTCTTCAACGTTGCCCAGGTCTCTTCTGAATCTGTCTTTGTCCATCTTTTCGTTGGTGTGAACGTCCCACAGTCTGCATGTATCCGGGCTGATCTCGTCTGCCAGGATAACTTCCCCGTCGCAGAGTCCGAATTCGATCTTGAAGTCGATCAGTTTCAGGTCTCTCTCAAGGAAGAATTCCTTCAGCGTGTCGTTGACGATCATGGCGTACTTTCTCACTGTCTCGATCTGCTCCTTTGTGGCCAGCTTCAGTGCCAGAGCATGGCTCTCGACCATGAGCGGGTCGCCCAGGTCATCGTTCTTATATGAAAACTCGAATGTGGGCTCGTCAAATACGATTCCTTCTTCAACGCCGTATCTCTTGGCGAAGCTTCCGGCGGAAACGTTTCTCACGATGACTTCCAGCGGAAGGATCTTAACGGCTTTCACGATGGTCTCCCGCTCGCTGATCTGCTCAACGAAGTGGGTGGGAACGCCTTTTTTCTCCAGAAGCTGGAATATGATATTTGACATGGTGTTGTTGACAACGCCCTTGCCGGCGATCTGTCCTTTCTTTTCCCCGTTGAAAGCTGTGGCGTCATCCTTGTAGTCGACGATCACGTATCTGGGGTCATCTGTTTTGAAGACTTTCTTTGCTTTGCCTTCGTACATCTGCTCTCTTTTTTCCATGGTTCTGTCCTTTCTCCGTTAAGTTTATGCGGGATCGAAGCTGTTTCCGGTCTCCGCGTCAGCTGCTTCTATGTCTTTCTGCATTTTTGCTTTGTAATCTATGATGGCCTGGCGCAGTTCCGGGTACTTGGTGCCCAGGATCTGGATGGCCAGAAGGGCCGCGTTCTCTGCGCCTCCGATAGCTACCGTCGCAACGGGCACGCCTTTTGGCATCTGCACCGTGGACAGGAGCGAATCCATACCGCCCATATCGCTGGTCTTCATGGGGATGCCGATGACAGGTATCGGTGTGGACGCTGCCAGCACTCCGGCCAGATGAGCCGCCTTGCCTGCCGCCGCGATGATCACTTCAAAACCGTTGTCAACAGCATTCTTTGAAAACTCAGCTGCCGCTTCCGGTGTCCTGTGAGCCGAGATCACGCGGCTCTCATAGGCCACGCCGAAATCCTTCAGGACTTCTTCCGCTTTTTCAACTACCGGGTAGTCGCTTTTGCTTCCCATTACTATTCCGATTTTCATGCGTTCCTCCTTTGCCGCCGCGCTGTCCGGGGCCTGCGCTGCCGTCCTGCCGCGAGGCTTTCATGCTATTTGAAATACGCTACGCCCGATTCGA
>JAFYIC010000148.1 GCA_017538845.1 Bacillota bacterium
AAAAAGCAGGTGTTGATAAATGCAGGAAATGCGGAAGGTAATACTTGCATCGTCATCTCCCAGACGGATAAAGATGATGAAAGAACATGATATGGATCATGTGGTGATACCTGCCCATGTGGACGAGAATATACCTATGTCCATGTCACTGGAGAGTACGGTCATGTTCCTGGCTTTGAAGAAGGCTGCGCATGTGGCTGAACTCATCGAAGAAGAGGCAGATACCGGCAAAAAAACAACAGAAAGTGATGCATCCTGCAGCGGTGCATCACATTGTTTGTCTGCAGGCGTGATAACCGCAGCGGACACCGTCGTTTACAAAGACGGCATAATGGGAAAACCGGCGGACAGGGACGAAGCGATCCGGATGCTCAGCAGCCTGAGGAGCACGGACCACATAGTTGCTACAGGCGTAGCTATGATATGCCCGAAAACCGGTAAAAAGCTGCTTTTCTGTGAAAAGACGAGAGTATGGTTCGGGGATTTTACAGATGAGGAACTCTCCGCATATGCGGATACTGATGAACCCTACGATAAGGCGGGAGCATACGCAGTGCAGGGGACAATGGGAAAATATATAGATCACCTGGACGGGGATCTTGATAATGTGATCGGCTTTCCATACAGCCGGTTCGAGGAAGCTCTGAAGATATTCAGCACGAAAGGATGAGATCATGAAAGATAAGAACGCGTGGACGACCTATACCGCAAAGCAGGTCAGAGAACTGGAGACTCTCTGCAGCGATTACAGAACATTTCTGGACGAGGGCAAAACTGAACGTGAATGCGTAAAGAAGGTCATTGCCGACGCAGAGGCAGCCGGATATAAGGACTTTGCCGGGATAATCGAAAAAGGCGGCAAAGTAAAGGCAGGCGATAAGGTATATGCGGTGTGCATGAACAAGACCGTTGCGCTTTTCAATATAGGGACAGACCCGCTTGAAAAGGGAATGAACATACTTGGAGCCCACATAGATTCACCGAGAATGGACGTGAAACAGAACCCTCTCTATGAAGATACAGAGGTGGCTTACCTGGATACCCATTACTATGGCGGCATCAAGAAATACCAGTGGGTGACCATACCTCTCGCGATCCACGGTGTAGTGGCTATGAAAGACGGATCCCTGAAGGAGATATGCATAGGCGAAGATGAGAAGGATCCGGTAGTTTTCGTATCCGATCTGCTGATCCACCTGGCGGCAAAACAGATGAACAAAAAGGCCAGCGTAGTCATAGAGGGAGAGGACCTGGATGTGATCGTCGGATCGAAGCCTCTTAAAAACGAGGATAAGGACGCCGTGAAAGCATCTGTTCTCAAGATACTCAAAGACGGATACGGGATCGAAGAGGATGATCTGTGGTCTGCTGAACTTGAGATCGTGCCCGCGGGAAAAGCCAGAGACGCGGGGCTGGACAGGAGCATGATCATGGCTTACGGCCAGGATGACAGGATATGCGCGTTCACAGCGCTTACATCAATGCTTCAGACCGGGAAGATGAAGAGGACAGCGTGCTGCCTCCTGGTAGACAAGGAAGAAATAGGCAGCGTAGGCGCAACGGGCATGCAGTCGAGATTCTTCGAGAATACAGTGGCGGAACTGATAGAAGCAATGGACGCATATGACGGCAAGATAAAGAATACAGAACTTGCGCTCAGGAGGACTCTTGCTTCAAGCAGGATGCTTTCATCAGATGTCAGCGCTGCTTTCGACCCGCTTTACGCAGCCAAATTCGATAAAAAGAACGCTGCTATGATGGGCAAAGGTATGGTATTCAACAAATTCACCGGCGCCAGAGGAAAAGCCGGCAGCAACGACGCCAACGCGGAATACCTGGGCAGGCTCAGGAAAGTGCTCAATGATAAGAAGGTCATATTCCAGTCGGCGGAGATCGGCAAAGTCGATGAAGGCGGCGGCGGTACCATCGCTTATATAATGTCACTTTACGGTATGAACGTTGTGGACAGCGGCGTGGCCGTACTGAACATGCACGCGCCTTATGAAGTCAGCAGCAAAGCGGACATATATGAGACGAAGAAAGGCTACGATGCATTCCTGACCGACGAAGACTGACGGTATTTACGACATCGGTTGCAATGACGCAGCCGGACATATATAGTAACAGATAAAAGGAGCTTTGATATACGGGAGGTACAGTGAGAAGACCTGCAGTATACATAGCTCTTTTTTTCATGGCAGCGATATTTCTCCTGGACAGTTTTGCAGGAGTGAAGCTTTATGACGAAGGGATACTGCCGGAACATGACGGGGAGAACCTGACGGTCAGCGGCACTATCCTTTCATGCGTGGAGAAGTCTGAGGGTCATCTTCAGATGACGGTGGCAGTCGAAAGCTTCAGGGATGAAGAAGGCGTAAAGACTCTTACGGGCAGCCCGGAAAAGCTTCTGGTGGACATGTACAGCATGCCGGGAAAAGGCGTTTCGCATATGACGATAATGCCGGGGCGCGGGATCACGGTCTCAGGTAAAGTATCGCTTCCGGAAACCCGCAGGAACCCCGGGACCTTCGATTACAGAAGATATCTGATGACAAGAGAGATATATGCGGTAATGAAAGGCGAGAACGGCTCACTTAAAACAGGCCGTGTCAGGGACAGGATGCGGTATTTTGCCGCGGATATGAGGCAGAGGTTCCTGACGAGCCTTGAGGAATACACAGATGAGGATACTGCGGCTCTGGCGGGAGCCATGCTTTTCGGCGACAGATCGGGGCTGGACGAAGATGAATACGAAAAGTTCAGAAAGAACGGAACGGCCCATATACTGGCGGTCAGCGGCCTTCACATAGGAGCGGTATATGGTGCCCTGTGCCTTTTGTGGAGAGGCAGAAAAAGGTGGGGTTTTGCCGCGGCAACGGGAACGTTTCTGGTTTTTTACTGTTTCCTTGCAGACTTTTCGCCCTCGGTCGTAAGAGCGGTAATAATGATAATCATCCATCTTGCGGCAAAGCTTCTTTACAGAAGGTACGACATACTGACGGCTGCGGCTCTGACTGCTCTGATAGTTCTGGCCGGATGTCCCATGCAGATATATAACACGGGTTTTCAGATGTCATTTCTCGCAGTGGCAGTCATATCTTTCCTTACGCCGCTGACAGGGAAGGGCATGGCTGGGAAGATCGCGTTCATGTTCTTTTTCCAGCTTGTCATGCTGCCCTATACCGCATACACGTTCAACTGTGTTTCGTTAAGCGCCTTTATCGTAAACATTCCGGTCATAGCCATTGCGGGAGTAATGGTGCCGGTCGGAGTATCAACGATGCTGCTGGCATACCGGCTTCAGGGTCCGGTAATTCAGTATATGTCTGATATCTTTTCCGGGTGCGCGAAGATCCTTGCCGGGGTCAATGATGCGGCATACAGACCGGGAATGCTGAGTTTTGACGCGGTCTCGCCGAATCTTTGGATGATACTGCTTTTCTACGTGATGTTTTTCATCATGACTTCGGAGATGTTTCTCATAATGAGGGTCAGAAAGAGGTGGCATGAAATCATCTGCCTCGTGGCTGTGACCACGGTCATATCAGTGGGAGCCGGCAAACTTGCTGACGATTCCGTCCGCGATGCGGAGCTGGTATTCGTCGATGTAGGGCAGGGGGACTGTATGCATCTCAGAGCTGATGAGGACGGTATCAGGCGGGAAAGAAATTATCTCTTTGACGGCGGAGGCAGTATCCGTTACGACATTGGTAAAAAGATACTGAAGCCCTATCTTTTGAAAAACGGGGTCTCCCGTATAGACGGAGCTTTCGTTACACACCTTCATACAGATCACTATAAAGGCATATGCGAGCTGACCCGGGAGGGAATGGTGAAAAGGATTTTCGTATACGACGGTAACAGGTTCAGAGAAAAAAAGATATGTGAGGAAACAGGGCTGGATGCAAAGCAGATAACGTATCTTTCCGCGGGACAGACTGTAAACATCGGGAAAAAAGCATATGTGCAGGTGATCTGGCCGCAGAAAAAAGGAGATGAAGAATATGCCCGGATGATGGAAGACCGGGAGGACGAGAATGCTTCCAGCCTCATAATGCGGGTGACCATAGACGGGGTCAGCGTACTGGTGACAGGGGACCTGGAAGAAGAGGGAGAGTCGCAGCTCCTTACTGCAGACGATTCGGCAGATTCTGTTCTGGACGCCGATATATTAAAGACGGGACATCACGGCTCGAAAACAAGCTCAACGGAGCCATTCCTGGACAGAGTGTCGCCTCTGGCGGCGGTGATACAGGTGGGTAAGAACAATAATTACGGACATCCTTCACCGGAGACTCTGAAGAAACTGGAAGAGAGAAAAATACCCGTTTTCAGGACGGATATTGAAGGCGCTGTGATGGTGGATACGGACGACGGAAGGATAGCGGATGTCAGCACAGTCATTCAAAAAGACGGTACCTGACGGATATTTGGGCTGCCGGAAATACAGACGCCTGATACATTGAAAAAACAGCCAAACAATATATAATAAACATATGGCATATAAAAAAGAAGGGGCAGGGCCCCACGCTTTCAAAACTATACAGAAAGATGTCAAAAGCGGATCGGTCAGCAATCTGCTTCTTTTCCATGGGGAAGAGCAGTATCTGGTCCAGTGGGCCTACGAACTTGTGAAAAGCAGGTATGTCACGCCGGGGACCGAAGCTATGGATCTGATGGAAGTGGACGGCAGCGAAGCTGATATCGATGCCATAAAGGAATTCTGCGAGACCTTCAGTATGTTCTCCGAAAAGAAAGTGCTCCATATTGCAGACATCCCGGTGCTCTGGAAGAACGCTTCAGGCAGATATTCGGAAAACTTCACCAAAGAGCTATGTGAATATCTTGAAGATGTGCCGGAGACGACGATAGTGGTTTTCACAGGGAAGAAAGACGACCCGAAAGCAAAAGAAGGCAGTCTTTTCAAGACCATAAAAAAACACGGCAGCATCTATGAATTTACGCCTCTTGACGCCGGCCTCCTGAGAGGATTCATTGAAAAAAGAATGAATGCGGCAGGAAAGACCATAAGACCTTCAGTCGCCGATACGATCATTTATGAAAGCGGTTATCTCAACAAGGATATAGAATACGGGCTTTATAATCTTGAAAACGACCTGAGGAAAATGATCGCCCACAGTGATACGAACGAGATCCTTCCGGCAGATGTTACGGCATCTATTTCCACAGGGCTTGATACAAACATATTTGCCATGCTGGACGCAGTAAGCCGTCAGAGGAAAGATGAAGCCCTCAGGCTCATGTGGAACATAATATCCTCCGGCGAAAATCCTTTCCGGGTGGTAGCTATGATCACGGGGCAGCTGGAACTCATGCTCAAGACCAAAGAGATGAGGAGCGAAGGCATGTCGGTGCCGGATATAGCAAAGCGCCTGAAGATCCATGAATACAGAGTGAAAAAAGCGGCGTCGTTTTCCGGCAGGATGTCCGAAGACGACATACGAAGGATGCTGATGTACGCATACGAAATAGACGGCAACGTTAAGACGGGACTCATGGAGTCAAGTCTTGCGCTGGAGTATTTCGTGGCAGAAATATGATGGTTTTCAGATTGGTGCGGCATGCGTGTTTTAGCTGAGAAAACTGAAAAGTTCCGGGTGTGCGGTGTAAAAGCACCGGCCGGTTCAGAAAGCAGGGAGGAGATGCGATCCGCTTTTCTGGGAAAGGATAACGGAGCAAGATTCGAATGCCTGCTGGGCTGCGGAGAAGGCTTTTACGGAGTATTGAGACGTGAGGGACGTATTAGTACCATTGAAAGAAAAGAGCGCGAAAGCGCTTTTTCGCATAATGGGGCGTACCTCTACGGTAAAAGAGTTTTCCCAACAGTATATATGCCGGCGGGAGGTACCCAGTGGACCATTCCGGCCGGTACTTTTCTGAAAGCAGATTTCAGTGAAAAAGAAACATGCGCCCTTGGAATAGAAGGCGCGTGGAAGTTTCTTGAAGATATATATATCCCTTCACGTCATTACGTTCGCGATGAGTCTAACCCTTTCCGGATCGAATACTATACTGGCAGCGGACATATCCAGCTGTGGGTACCGGTTATATAGTATAAACAAAAGAGCGGTTATACCGTGCCGGCTGCGGTCCTCGGTTTTACCTGCGGAGGCAGCCGGTACGGAATGACCGCTCTTATTTTACATTATTTCTCGGTTGCAGGACTTAAGTCGTGGAGATCTGCGACCTCAATTGTTTGAACATGTTCGATACGGCAGGAATGAAAAGTATGGCTATGGTCACGCCTGCTTCTATTACCGTATATGTGAAGTTGTACCACAGCGACCAGGTAAGGGCGTTGAATCTGGGATCGGGGATGTATGCTCCGAAGAAGATTACCCCGGAAAGGACCGCAAACGCATATCTGCACGCTACACCCATTATGTATGTCTTGATGAGGGCGCCTTTTCTGCTGTTACGCAGCACTGCGCCGAACGCAAGCGCTCCGAAGGCTATAGGATAGTCCAGGAGCATCTGGATCGGATGTATGACATACGGGCTGAAAAGCAACTGCAGAAGGCCCATACAGAAGCCTGCAAGTACGCCGCGCCTCAGGCCGAAAAAGTATCCGCAGAGAACTATCGGCAGAAGTGAAAATGGCGTGACAGATCCGCCCTGCGGCATGGTGAACAGTTTGATCTGGTCAAGTACCATTGCAAGAGCCACCAGCAGCGCTGAAAAGATAAGCGCTTTAGTGTCTGTTTTCTTTCCTTTGCCTGTCAGAAAAATGATCAGGAAAAAAGCGATGATTACTGCGATCAGTACGATCTGACCGGCTGTTGATTCAATGAATTCCTGTAAAGTCATAAAAAAACCTCCTTTGGTACAGGAGGGGATGCCAGCATGAAAACATGACTGACCGCTGCTTCCCTACGCCGGTACTGGCCGGTTCAGGTTATGAGGGTCTGACCGCAAAACGGTCACTCTCAGCAAAAGCTCCCCTAGCAATTATTATGTTGGTACGGTGCGCCGGGTGGCACCGATTGAATTAAATATTAAAGCAAAGAGCATAGTGTGTCAAGTCACACGTCTTTTGACATTATCACCAGAAGCGTGCCCTTTTTAACTTTTATATCGATCACATCCGCTTCGAATTCATTGCTGACTCCCAGCGGGAAAGTATTCGTCAGAGTGTAGTCTTCGAGAGGGTAGTGGACCCCCGATACCGACACGCCTTCACATTTTTCCGTGAAGGAAAGAAGCGACAGCTTATGTCCTTCAAATGCAGGCAGCTGCACGTGATCGTCAGTCAGAGCGAAAAGGTAGTTGTACTTG
>JAFYIC010000149.1 GCA_017538845.1 Bacillota bacterium
GGATGAACAGGATACGATGCCGTACAGGCACTATAAGAAATATCTGAAATTAGTGGAGGCTTTTCGCAAAGTGAAAAAGGCGAAGGGCTGAAAAGGAGAATATTGAGATGTCAGAGAGAACAGTGGTTGTTTTGTCAAGAAACTACTCTACAGGTCTCAGCGTAATCAGATCGCTGGGCGAGGCAGGGTATACAGTTGACCTGATAGCCAGCGCGCTTAAAGAAGGCAGGTCACTTGCCATATCAAAGAGCAGATACCTGCGGAATACGGTGGAAGTAGTATCGCAGAAGGTCGACAACAGCGAAGACACGGACCTTCTCAATGAGCTGCTTGCATACAGGGACAAAGAGCCGGAAATGCCTGTGCTTATACCGACGGACGACTATACCGCATCCGTCATGGATACCAACAGAGAAGCTCTCAAGGATATATTCCTGATGCCGGGCATTGCCGGAGGGGCGGAGAAGCTTACCACGTACATGGATAAGAGTATCCAGTGCAGGATAGCGGAAGAATCCGGAATGCCGGCGCCGAAGTGCTGGGTGGTATCCTTAAGGCAGAGCCCGGTAGAGATACCCGGTGACATGGTATATCCGTGCTTCTGCAAACCGCTGGAAAGTTTCACGGGCTACAAACAGGAAATGGCAAAATGCAATGACAGAGATGAACTTTCAGCCCACCTTGAGAAACTGGCCGAAAGCTTCAGCGAAAGGTCGTTCCTCATACAGGAATTCATAAGCATCGACAATGAAGTCGATATAGAAGGCGTATGTCTTGATCAGGACGTGATACTGCCGGGCGTGGTATGGAAATCCATAGTGGCGGGCTACGAAAGAGGTGTGCCTCTCGCGGGAGAGTTCATGCCATTTGACAGGTTCCCGGGACTTGAAGAGAAAGTAAGGGAACTCCTGAAGAGATATCACTACCGTGGCATGTTCGATCTGGGCATCAACCTGGTCGGAGATCAGTACTACTTCAACGAGATCAACTTAAGGAGCGGGGGAACCAACTTCGTATATTTCAAGAGCGGAGTCAATCTTCCGGACCTTTTCGTGAAAGAGACGCTGGGCATACCTCACGGGAAGGAAGAGGAGATACCCGTTTACGGGAAGAAGTATTTCTACGAAAAAGAGGGATATGAGGATCTGCTTCATGACATCCTGAGCGAGGAGACTTTCAACGAATGGAACGAAAAGGCGGATATAAAGTTCTTCGTCAATGAAGATGATCCGGAACCGGGGGAGATATTCATCGGGGAAATGGAAAAGAGACGGCAGAAAAAGGCCATAAGAGAAGAACAGATACAGAAAGTAATGGATGAGACCGGCTGGGACAGGGAACAGACGGAAGCATCCATGAAGGCCGTATGCGGGCAGCTGGACATCAAACGGAAGGAATACGTAAGATACAGGCTGTGGGACGTTGAACCGCAAAATCTGGAGGGAGAGTATGCCGCGCGCAAAGAGCGCAGGGAACGTAAAAAGCAGCAGAGGGAGTCGTGTGTCGAGGCGTTATGCGCGGCAACGGGAATCGACAGAGACGCTGCGCTTGAAAAGGTCAGGGATGTCAGAGCGCGGACCGGCATATCATATAAAGATTACGAGAAGTATACTTTCTGGCAGTACGCTGAAGAGGAGCAGGAAGAAAAGTATCAGGACATCTTAAAGCGCAAGGAACAGATCAGAAAGAACCGTGACGCGTGTGTCGAGGCGGCCGTACAGGAAATGGGCTGGACGAGAGAAGAAGCTCTCGAAAAGATAAAAGAAGCGCGAAAAAAGACAGGTATATCATACAAAGATTATCTGAATCATCACTTCTGGAAAGTACCGGAAGAAAAGCAACAGCTGCATTATGAGAAACTGATTCTGAAGAAGAAATGATTGGTGAGAAAATGGAGAACGAAGGCAAGAAAAATCTGGTGGTGGTATTATCCAGGAACTATTCTACGGGACTCAGCGTAGTCAGATCTCTCGGTTCTGCCGGATATGAGGTGGAACTGGTGGCCAGCGCATTCAAACGCGGCAGGTCGGAACTGGTGTCCTGCAGCAAATACGTGAGAGAATCGGTGGAGGTCGTTTCCAAGAAAGTAAAGGACGGGGACGATCTGGAGCTTCTTGAAGCGCTTTTGGATTACAGAGGCAGGTATGAGAACAAGCCGGTGCTTTTCCCAACGGACGACTATACCACATCCATAATGGATCTGAACAAGAGCCTGCTGGACGACATCTTTATAATGCCGGAGATCATAGGCGGCGGCGACGGCTCCATGACCGAAAGCATGGACAAGAGAGTCCAGAGCGATCTGGCAAAGAAGGCGGGACTGCTCATACCTAAAGAATGGGTATTTTCACTTGAAGAGGAGATAGTAATACCCGATGACATGGTATATCCGTGTTTCTGCAAGCCCATAGAGAGCGTCACCGGATATAAGCACGAGATGAAGATGTGCGAGGATAAGGACCAGCTTCTCAGCCACCTTCACAGACTCAGGAGAATATTCGATAAGAGGTCGATCCTGGTACAGGAGTTCCTTGAGATCGATAATGAAATAGACCTGTCGGGCGTATGCCTCGATCAGGAGATCATAATTCCCGCCATCATCAAAAAGACCCAGGTGGCCCAGTATGAAAAGGGCGTTACCTTGGCAGGCAAAGTGGTGGCCAATGAAGAGATAGCAGAGATATGGGACGGCGTCATAGACATGATGAAGAGCTTCCACTACTTCGGTATGTTCGACATGGAGTTCAACATCGTGGGGGACAAGCTCTACTTCAACGAAGTCAACCTGAGAAGCGGCGGACCTAACTATTCATATTTCAAGAGCGGCGTCAATCTGCCCGCGCTTTTTGTCAAGGAAGCTTTGGGCGAGAGACACACTCCCGAAGATGAGAAAGTTGCGACGCTGAACAAGCATTTCATATATGA